>CAYYUS010000054.1:0-9616 GCA_964474925.1 uncultured Akkermansia sp.
GTTTAGGAACTGCAGTTTGGTCGAGCCGCTCAGGAGGAAGTTTAGAAGATGCTGCAAACGGAATTGCAGTGAAAAAGACGCACCTATATATTACGGGAGGATTTAATAGTGCTTCCATTGCTTTTAACGCAACCACATTGAACAATAATTCTGCCGGAACCAGTGATGTTTTTTTAGCGAAGTATGATCTAGATGGAAACTCTGTATGGGCAAACAGAGCTGGAGATGCAGATTCTGAAGCAGGAAATAGTGTAGCAATTGATTCGCTGGGAAACGCTTTTATTACAGGTTATTTTATTAGTAACAGTATAAGTTTTGGAGGCAATTTGCTTGCCAATGCTGGAGCAGGTTACCGTGATGTTTTTGTAACAGCGTATAGCACTAATGGAAATGTAAGTTGGGCAAAAACTACTACTTCAGGAAGTTTTGATGAAGTTGGTAATGCGATCACCGTTAGTAACAGCGGGGCCGTTTATATAGGCGGTATGTTTAATAGTTCCATGGTTTCGTTTGATGCTACTACTTTGTTTAAAGGTTGCGGCGATGATGTGTTTGTTGCTAAACTTTTAGGGCCGGTATCTGGCATTAAAGAAGAATATATGGAAGGTGTGCTTTTAGCCTATCCAAATCCAAACGAAGGTAAGTTTACTATTGAAGCCGAAGGGCAAATTATTTTTTATAATTCAGTTGGAGAAATTGTTTTGACGGAAAAATTAAATAACAAAACTAATTTTGATCTTTCATCACAGACCAAAGGTGTTTACTTGTATCGCGTGGTAAATGAGAAAAAAGGTGTTTACACAGGTAGAGTTATTGTTGAATAAACCAATTACCGTTTAATAAATATCAATTTTCAGGTGCGCCATCATCTAACCAACACCTTATCTTTTTTAATTCATCCTCCGTTAATTGTGGCGCATAGGAAGGCGGCATTAGTTTACTATCAAATATTTGAGTTTGAAATTTGCCATCGTTTATTTTTTCCTTCAATCCTACATACGTCGTAACATCTCCAATAGAAGTTCCTTCATGATGACAATAATCACCCGAACATTTTGTGATAAGAATAGGTTTGATGACAGTTACATAGGAGGAAGGATTTTTATCGCAAAAAGGAATATAGCCAATATCTTTTGTGCAACTGAAGCAAAGAATAACGGCAATAAAAAATGGTATGATGGTAATACGCATGTATAGTAAATATACAAAATCTATTTTTTATTCGCAAAGAGCCTAGTATTTCCTTTCAAGGTCGATCTTCTCATCTCCTTCCTTATAAGGCACAAATGTAAAAATGAATTGAAACATTTCCTCTGTGGTCTTCATGCTTTCAACACCATTCCCTTGCGTTATGGTTTGCGGAGGAGAAAACGGATTAAATGGATTCTCTTTTGTGTTATCAAATGTTCCATACACGTGAATTGTTGTTCCTGCTTCTAATTTCACGGGATGTTTGAATGTGTAATAGTACTGCCATTTAAAATCCCACTTGTTTATTTTGATCAAAGGGATGGTATCGCCGTTTGATCTTAAAGCAAAAGCCCAAAATGTTTTTCCAATTAAATGCATATGTGGATTAATGGAAAGCAAGGAGATTGGTTTTTCAATGGTGGCTTGTGTATGAAATGTTTTTACTTGATTAGGGGGAATAATAAATTCCGGTTCAATTTTTGAAACACCAAACGTTCCTAATTGCTTTTCAATTATTGGACGTTTGATCAGATCTTTTCTAAAAAAAACATTGATATAACTCGAATCTAAAAGATCTTTGTTGCTTGGTCCGTAATGTATGTTGTTTAACAGAAAGGCCCCATTCCTTTTTAATCTATATCCTCCAATCTCACTTGGATAAGCGGGAGGAATATATCCGGGTAAATAATAAACAGTATTTGGAGTTAGTGTAGGGAAATTTGGTTGCAATTTGTCGGTATAAGGAATATGCATGTTCTTATATACATCCAATAATTGCGCTTTTGTATCACTGTGAATATTCTCACCACTCATGTAATTGAACTGACGCTTCTCATCGTAACTGATCAAATGCCCGTTCACATGATGAACTAACTTACGTTGGTGAGGAACAAATTCAATGATGTCGGCAATAGTATCTTTCTCTATTTGATACGGGAATTTCAAAATTAAAAATGCATCTGTTCCATTTCCTTTTATCTCTACCGCCTTTTGCGCTTTAATTACAAGGTCCGGTTTTCCAAAAAAAGAAATGTTCTTAAATACAGGGGCCGCTATCTCCTTTGTAGAATCTCCTCTTGGCGTATTAGAGTCCACCCAATCACTAATTTGCTTTATTTGATCATCCGTTAAACTGCGCTCACCAACAAAATGAGAATAATTTGCATCGGCAGGCCAAGGTGGCATGTATTTAGTTTTGGTGACGAATTTTATTTGCTTGGCTTTTTTTACTGCATCGGCATACGACAATAAACTAAACGGTCCGCTTTGCCCCGGGCGATGACAAGGAGAACAATTTTTATAAATAATGGGGGCAATATGCTCACTCCAAGTTGTCGAAGACGATATCTCATCTTTCTTCTCAGTAGTTTGTGTACACGAAAAAAATAAAAATACAGCGCTCCAATATACCAATGATGCGCGCATGCCGATCAATAATTATAATAAGGGGATACCATTAAGTAAACCACAACTCCTGTTATGGTAACATATAACCAAACCGGATAAGAAATGCGTGTGATCTTTTTGTGCTTCTCACGCTGATCAGTGAGTCCGTAATAAAAAGATAAAAGAACAAAAGGCAGAACAATAGCTGCTAAAAAAATATGCGTTAATAAAATAATAACATATACCGGTTTAATTCCCGAAACGGCCGCTGACTCTTCCGCGCTCATAATGCCGTTATGATCCACATCACCAAATTTTGTATCCGGAATAAAATAATGTGCTGTTACATAACATGCCAAAAATAAAGTGCTTAGTGCAAACGCCGTTAAGTTCAGTTTTTTATGCAAAGCAATATTTCTCTTTTTGATAGCAAGCAATGAGAAAATAAGCAATATACTACACGCACCATTTAAAATAGCGTTTACCATTGGTAATTTATAAATGAATTGAGGGAAGACGTCGGGATGTGGTAAAAATTTTTGTTGAAGTATAACTACCAATCCACAGATCAAAACGGCAGTTCCGTATATTACCCTTTTTACTATCTTTTCATTTTGTACCGTAAGAAATGCCATGATCAAATTTGTTTCGGTAAAGTTAGTTCAGCTTTAATAAACAACAAAATCTATTTTAAGAGATTGCAAAGAAGTTTCCCGTCGTTAGCATACACTAAATACATTTTCCCGTCCTTATAAAGATCAAAAACCCCGGGAATGGTTCCCGAACCCAATTCCTGAACCTGCAAATTAGCATTAGATGACATTAAAATAGCGCGTTTACTCTCATCGTATCCATAATACAATTTCTTTGCTCCAACCGGGCTCACAAACGCAATATTACTTCCATTTAATTTAGGATTGTTATAGAGCAGCGAACCGTTAATATCATACGCGTACAAACCATTGAATAATTGCGCAGTAAAATCCGGCGTTTGATCGCCATTCACATCCTGAAAAGAAATTTTCGCATCCGTAAGATCCGTTTTTAGTTTGATCACATCTTTTTTATCGGCAAACGATACCCTATTGATCAAATTATTTTTTTCATCTACGTAATACAAAAACGTGCGATTGATGTTGTTTGTTGCAACTATAGCAAAATCCTGGCAGCTTTCTACGGCTCTATTTTTAAATCCAATGCGCCCTTCTCCTTTTCTGCTAAATGCATGAATAATTCCGCCTTCATCAACCGTAATTAAATAATCGCTCTCACCTACTCTCACAAATTTTACAGGAAGTTTTACAAGGCCATCAGTTCTATAAGGTTTAAATCCTTCTGATCTCACGCCATACAAAGTGTAACTATAAATGAGATGATTTTTACAAGCAATAAAAACGCGATGATCTTTATTTCCTTCGTAATCGATCAACGAAATAGCATTACTTGCCGGCGATGATAATTTAATTGGATAACCATCCACATATTTTCCATTCCGATCGATCAAGTGCAAATAATTATCAGTATTGAATAAAAGTTGGTACTTATTGTTCTTGAAAATATCTACGGTATAGATCTTTGAGCGAACAGTTTCATTTATCTTTTTCTTCCAAAGCACTTTTCCGGTTGAGTTTATCAAATACAATTGTTTCAATTTATCTTGAATTACAATTTCGTTCTCTTTGGTTAAATGATTAACGAACAAATGCGGCTGTTGTGCACTTCCCGAATCGAGCGCGCATTGCCATAACATATTCGGGATGTTTTCCGACGAAGGAGATTGATAGTTGAGTTGCATACGGAACTTTAACGTGCCATTCTGATCACTCACCATCACGTTTGCATCACTTAAATTCTCTACAGTTTCTTTATTTTTTTCTATATCATAGGTGGTGAAGTTTTTTACAAGAGACCTATTCATGTTTGGCGCAACATAATACAGGTAATTGCAATTGCCATTTAAATTATCGCCGGCATAATTCATAAATGTCTCGTTGCTTTTTAAAGTAGAGTTATTCTTCAATGCATTTATTATTTCCTGTGAAGAAGCCATGTTTTGGCACATGTAAAGCGCCTCATTAAAAACAAAAGCATGATTTGCTTCCAATTCAAAAAGATCAGCAAATGCGCCCTTGATGATACTTGCAGATCTTAAATTATAGATCCGTACATCGCCAAACAAAGAATCGGAACTACTTAAGTGCTTAAGAACTTCATTTGCTTTAATGGTATCATTTAAATTCATTACCAAGCCTTTGTTTTGAAAGGAGCTAAATTCAACAACATATTCATTTATGCAATTATAAAAATCGTTACTTACTTTATACAGGGCTTTATCATTTATGACTTTCCAAAATGCTTGATAGTCCTTAGACGTTGCCATCACCTTTTGAAATTCATCCGGTGAACTTACCGCAATAGCTTTAAAACAATTGGTGCCAAATGGCAAGCGTTCAAACACATCCATGGTTAATGGTTCCTGCGACAAAATTACTTTTTGAAGAAGTTGATCATTAGGTTTGTAATTTCCATTAATAATAAGTTAGCTTGGATTGAATTTTAAATTAGCAGAAAACTCAGAGGCATCCAGGAGTTTGTTTATTTTAAATGTTGGTGCTTTTATAGTCTGTTCGAAAAGATCTCCATTCACATACAATCGCATGGTCTCATTTTTCCCAATGGCCTCCAGTTGATCAACAAATAATTTATTGCCCGCCAATTTATTCCCTGAACCAAAACCGATCTCTATAAGTTCATCAGAGTCTGAAATAAGCGCAACACCATTTTTTATTTTTAATTTGCTCGTGCCGATCACAAATTCATTCTCGGCTTTTTTTGTGAGCACTTTCTCTAATAATTGCGAGAGCTCTGTTTCTTGCTTTAGTTCTTTTACACTAAATCCTGCCAACCAATGATCTCCTTTGTAAACAGCGAAATGAATAGTGTTATTATCAATGATAGAATTAATAAGTTCATTATTATAAATAAGCGAATCATACAGGTCGATCGCACTTGATAATTTTTTTACGTCGGCAAAAACTTTCCATTTATTGAATATCAAACTTTGTGAATTTAGTTTGATGCTCAGGTCGCTAAAATTTCGCGTTGAACAATACAGAATACAACTATCCGGCATTACCGATAGAACTTCTTTGGAAGGTTTTTTGTTTTGTTGCAAAGCTTTATACGCCCAAATAGCTAAAGCCAGTGATAAAGCAATAAATACTCCGAAAATTATTTTTTTGATGAGCGACAAATCCACTTTAAAGGTAAGCACTACAATATTTTTACAAAGCGAATGCTGGTGAAGTTATGAAACAGTTGCTGTTTGGAAATCGATCGCACAGCACCGATATCTCACCCCTAAAGGGGTTTCATTAATTCCTTCACTTTGGTTTTACCAATATTTGATCCCTATGGGATCAGTCCCGTAAGGGCGACATATCGGTATTGGGAAAAATCGTTAATTATAATTCCAACTCAAGTTGCCTTGGCAACAATTGAAAGGTCATTCGGTGCAAAGGTGTTGTACCGTGTTGACGAATAGCTTCTCTGTGTTTCTTTGTAGGATAACCCATGTTTGCTTCCCAGCCATAGTGAATATAAGTTTGAGCTGCTTGTTTCATAAAATCGTCGCGATAGGTCTTAGCTAAAATACTGGCGGCGGCAATATTCATGTACTTACCATCTCCTTTTACAATGCATTGATGTGGTATTTTTTTGTATGGCTTAAATCGATTGCCATCTATCAAAATAAATTCGGGCTTTGTTTTAAGTTGATCTAGTGCGCGGTGCATGGCCAAAAACGACGCGTTCAAAATATTGATCTCGTCAATTTCTAAATTATCTACCTGCCCAACTGCATAAGCTAATGCTTCCTTTTCAATGATCTTGCGTAATTCTTCTCTATCCTTTTCCTTTATTTGTTTGGAATCGTTAAGCAATTCATTCTTGAAATTTTTAGGCAATATCACAGCGGCGGCAAAAACCGGACCAGCCAAGCAGCCTCTTCCGGCCTCATCGCATCCGGCTTCTAATAAATGTTTATTTAAACAGAGTTTTAAGATCTTATTTAAGAGCTTGAAGAGTAGTGTTGATATTATCAAAATTAGGGATATCGCTTGCATTTTCTAAAACCTCAGCATAGCGCACTATTCCATTTTTATCAACAACAAAAGCCGAACGTTTACTTACACCTTTCAATCCCAGGCCAAATGTTTCGTAAATACTTCCGTAAGCCTCCGACGCCGTTTTGTTAAAATCACTTAACAAATCGAAATTGAGTTTTTGCTCTTCTCTATATTTAACAAGCGTGTACGGCGAATCAACTGAAATTCCTAAAACAACCGCGTCTAAACCATTGTACGTGGCGATGTTATCTCTAACGCTACATAATTCCTTTGTACAAGTGCCGGTAAATGCAAATGGGAAAAATAGTATCAATACGTTCTTTCCTTTTAATTGCGCCAATTCAATTTCCTTCTTATCGTGGTTAAATAACTTGAAATTTGGCGCTGTTTGTCCTTTTGTAATGCTCATAATGACTGTTTTATGACAAATTTATTCTTTAATTTTCTTTAAGTGTTCTAATTTAATTAATAATTTTGTAACCCAATTCATTTATAAATTTAAAACAACTCATATGTCATCATTAGTAGGAAAAAAAGCGCCTTCATTCAAGGCCAAAACCGTTATCAACGGAGGAGAAATAGTGAACGATTTTTCGTTAGATCAATTTGTAGGTAAAAAGCATGTTATTTTCTTTTTCTATCCAAAGGATTTTACTTTCGTTTGCCCAACCGAATTACACGCATTTCAAGAAAAATTAAACGAATTCGAAAGTCGCGGTGTTGCAGTAGTAGCATGTTCAACAGATACTGAACAAAGCCATTGGGGTTGGTTACAAATGACCAAAGCGCAAGGTGGTATTAAAGGAGTAACGTATCCTATCGTAGCCGATACAACAAAGATCATTTCGTTGAATTATGGTGTTCTATCAGGAGATTATGACGTGAACGACGAAGGTAATTTAGTGGCTACTGGTCCAATGATCGCATTCCGCGGATTATATTTAATTGATAAGAACGGCGTTGTTCGTCACCAATTAATAAATGATTTTCCATTAGGACGTAATGTGGACGAAGCACTTCGTATGGTTGATGCACTTCAGTTCTTTGAAGAAAATGGCGAGGTTTGTCCTGCCAATTGGAGCAAAGGCGCTGTGGGGATGAAAGAAAGCCAC
Organism: uncultured Akkermansia sp.; assembly: GCA_964474925.1. Lineage (GTDB taxonomy): Bacteria > Bacteroidota > Bacteroidia > B-17B0 > Aurantibacillaceae > Aurantibacillus. Next base: position 7,817 of record CAYYUS010000054.1, read on the forward strand.
GCCGGTGTTGCTGATTATTTGAGCAAACACTAATTCTACATTCAACAATTATTAAAAGCGCTCTTGTCGGAGCGCTTTTTTTATGGTTTTAACTGAAGTGATTTAGTAGAACGCTTTTTTGAATGAGTAAGCAATTAGCAAGGCGAATTTTTAAAACTCACCTTTACTCATCAAAAAAAACAATATCATGAAAAAATTATTACCTGCACTTTTTTTAAGCGCGTTCTTTAATGCAAACTCACAAAGTACTTTATATAACGTGTATGATTCGCAAGGACACATGACCGTTAAACTTATTTCGGCGCCCGGTACCGATAAACTTTATTCAAAAAATAATACCGGCGTTACGCAGATCAATAAAATGAATTTAAATGGCGTTCCCTTAAGTTCAAGAACTTATTCTTATGGAATTGGAGATGTTGAATATAACAACGGTTCGTTATTTGCACTTGGAAGCATTGGCATTAACAACTTTATATTAAAGATCGATACCGGAAATTTACAAGTAGTTCAAGCTTCTCAAATAACATATTCCAATGTTATTAGCGCTTCAAAGATGAGAATATTTGGAAATACAGCGTTCATCGTCGGCTCGGCGCAAACCTCAACACTTACCGGGACCAGAGCCGTAATTATAAGCTATAATATTGCAACAAGTAATCTTAATTATGCTACCATTTTTTCTTTACCAAGTAGCTCAGTTGGCCTTCAATTTAATAACATTGAGCAATTACAAAACTCTTCTTATATCATTACCGGATATCATAATAGCACAGGCAGTGGCTTAAAGAATTTGGTCTTAAGAATAACTTCTAATTCATCTAACGCTACTGTTCAGCAGTTAGTGGCTGGTCCTTATACTGAATTACCCGACGGTTCAATGAGCCTTGGGTATGGAAGCAATAATAAACTATTTATTTCAGGAACATCCTCTCTCACACGAATTGATACGAATTTAACTCTGCTAACTACACCCGGTGCTTATTCCTATACTAGTATGTCGGCTAGGTTTAAAAATGATAAATTATACTCTAATCCTACCGGAACAAACTTGGTGATATACAATAATAACCTTGTAGCGCAAAACCAAGTAAGCTATCCTTTCCTTCCAACATTTACCGCAGTGATAGGATACAAGATCGAAGATATTGCCGTGTACAATAACAATCTATACTTTCCGGCTTATGGCTACTGCTCATGGGCATGTTCAACTTATGTGATTACTAAAACCGATCTTGGCGGAGCACTTAATTGTTCGAGTCCGGTTTCAAGCAGCTATAGCTCAACTCCTATCAACAGCGTAACTGCCATTTCATTTTCGCAAGCGCCTTTAGCTTTAAGCATAGGCAGTGTTACACCAATAAGTCCAAACACAACTTTTACACCCAATTACACTGTTAACTGCCTTACTTCAACATTCATTAAAGAAGAAAAAGCTGCTTATGAGTTTAATATTTATAAGAACGAAAGTGGAAACTATAAGATCAATGCGCCGCACTATTTATCTGCCCTATCTGTGTATGATATAAGTGGAAAGCAAATAAAGAATGTGGTTATAAATGATAATTCTGTTAACGCCGAACTTCCATTAGATCAAGCTTCGGGTGTTTATATTGTAAAAGTGAGATATGTTGGAGGAGCAGAATCACAACAAAAACTCATCCATTTTAGTACAAATTAAACAATAAACTCATTTTTTATGAATTAACCCGCCACGAGCTGTTGTGGCGGGTTTTTTTATTGCCTTAATTCTGTTATTTTTGCAGCTCAATTTACAACCATGGCTCGCTTTCATACATT
>CAYYUS010000055.1:0-9571 GCA_964474925.1 uncultured Akkermansia sp.
CCTCTTGCAGAAACTGTTTTAATTGAAATACTTGAAAATTCTATTGACCCATTTGATTTGACTTATACAAACTCGACTCTAAATAAAATTGGTACACCGAGAGCAATTCCATATTTAGAAAAACACTTGAAGAGTAAAAAAAGAGATGTAAAGGACTCAGCGAAATATGCAATCGAAGAAATTAATAAACGTAACTAACATGCGGACAACGACAGAAAAACTGTGTGCGGCTGGCAACTTATAACAGCAAGCAAAAGTAATCGGGCAGACTTGGGTCATCGTTCGCGCGCAAAATTTCGGCCACTTCGTGACATTTATTTGCGGCTCACTAAAAAACATTTATCTTTAAATAACCTTTTGTCGGTAAAGTAAGTTGATGCTTCGAAAGCCCGCCTACTTTTGCTTGCAAAACGTTAGTGGTAATGCACCCGCGGACGTTTTGACAAAAGGCTACATATCGACAAATGACTTTCTTCCTCAAATTTTGGGGACAATTCTCCGTAGACAAGTTTCGGCGAACAATAAGCGGTTTTTAGTTTTTTCTTTGCCCACGCACTTTTTGCGCCTTATGGGCGCAGTTTGGCTATCTCCTATTGCAATCAATTTGTTTGCCCCACAAGCGAGCACGACACCAAAGCAAACAAAATCATTGCAATCCCTTACACACGTTGGCTTTTTCAAAGCCATGTTGGCTATCCTTAAACAAAGCACATTTATTTTCGCAAAAAGGCAGGCAAAAATAAATAAGCTTTGTTGCTCACCCACAAAAATATTGCGCCCGCCTTGAGCGGGCAAGTTTTGCGCGTTTGCCGTTGGCAACATAAAGCGCGCCACAGGCGTATGGTATTTTAATTTTAACTAGGTGTTTTCCGCAAAAAAACAGGTGTTTTCCACAGTTGACATTATTAACCACTTAGTCTATTTTTACAGAACTCCATTTTAAAAATGAAAAAGCAATTAAGAAACAAAATAATTAATAAAATAATTGAGGCTAATGTTTTACACTCAGTTGTTGCTAAATATGCTCTAAAACATAAAAAGGAAGATCAATTCTTAATTGAATGTTACGAGCAAGCTCACGTTTTTGCTTTTCAAAGATTTTTAGGTGAAGAATTATTTAATGATCTAATAAAATACAATGTTCAATACAATAACAAACAAAAAATAAACTTTATGAATTCAACTTTAACTAAACAAAAAACAAAACAATGAAAAAAACAAAACAAAAAATTCTAAGATTGATAGTCTTTCTTAGTTTCATTCAACTTTCAACGGTTCTCACCGCTCAAGTTGTCCCGAATATTGATTGGGTTCAGCATTACGTTTGGAGAGATTCAACCGATAATTCATCCACTACCTTAGATGCAGATAATAATGTATATGTTACTGGTTATGCTTTTACAGGGGTTGATCGCGATCTAATTGTTCTAAAATACGACTCCCTCGGTACATTATTGTGGTCAAATACTTACGATAATGGCGGTGATGATGTGGGAACAGGTATCAAGGTTGATATTACGGGAAATGTTTTCGTTTGCGGAACAAGCTATGATGCCACTTCTCAAAATGATGTGGTTTATTTTGTTTACAGTTCAAATGGTACGCAACTCTCATTTGTTAGATACGATGCAGGTTTTAATTTAAACGATGAAGCAGTTGATTTAAAAATTAGTAATCTTGGTGGAGATGCATTTGTAATCGGCACTTCAGACAATGGCAGTAATACTGACGCCCTTGTTATAAAATATAATCCAGGTTGGTCAATTGATTGGGCTAACTTATACGATAGTCCGTATAATAGTAGTGATGTGGGCGTTGCATTAACTTTAACATCTAACAACGATATATTTTGCACAGGTAATGCATTTAACGGGTCTGATAATGATATATGGGTGTTTATGTTAGACAATAGTGGTTCTGTTTATTGGAATAATTTTGTTACTGGTAATACTTCTGGTGATGATCTTGCTCAAGCAATTGTAACCACTGGTGACAACGCTGTAGTGTGCGGTCAAGTTTATAACAATACAACCAATGAAGATTATACAACGTTCAGAATAGATGGTTCAGCAAATATAATTTGGCAACAAGATTATGATAATTCAAACAACTGGAATTTCGCAACTTCTCTTGTTCGCGATTCAATAGGGAATATTGGAACAACGGGGCTTGTTCTTGGGGGCAGCGGATGGGAATATCACACCATAATGTACGATAGCACTGGAACACAATTGTGGGTTAACGTAGAACAAACTGGTTTATGGGGCGCAATTATTGAACCTCGCATTGCAGTTGATACTGTTGCTCATCATTTTTATGTTTCAGGTTCAAAGCAAAACACAACCAGTGATGTAATGGTTTATCAAATTACACCAACATCGGGTACAACTTCATGGTCACTATATCATGACGGTCCTGCTAGTGGTTTTGATGTTGGTACTGGCATTGCAGTTTCTGGATTAGGTGTAATTTATTTAAGTGCGAACGAGGCTAACACTTCTTGGGGCTATAACCAAACTACAATTAGAATCAGCCAAACGCCAGACTATTATCCAGTTGATAATTTAAATGAAAAGTATAATACAAAATTCCTCTATTATCAGAATAAAGGTCAGATACAAAATACTTCATTAAATCCTGAACCAACAATTAAAGCCTACACAGAATTAAATAGTCCGAATCTATTTATAAAAAACAATTCATTTTCCTTCGTTTACAACAGAATTGATACAACTGTAGCTACCGAAGACACAACACACCGAGTGGATTTTGAGTTTTATAAATCAAATCCTTTATCTCAAGTTAACTATCAAGTCGATGACACTAACAATGTTCTAAATTACTATACTCCCTCTTTGAATGTTGAAAATTTAAGAGCCTATAGAAGAATATTCATTCCAAATCTCTATCATCTCACCGACTTACATTATTATTCAAATCAAAACGGTCTTAAATATTATTTTGTTGTAAAGCCAACTGCAAATTTACAAGATATAAATATTAATATTGCTGGAGCTGATAGCTTTGCAATTGTAGGAACAAACTTAATTACTTATACTCAACAATCACAACTTATACAAATAGTAATTGGTTACTCTTACCAAGCGGAAAAATAACATTTACTGTTTCCGCTTATACTCCTTCATTACCATTAGTAGTTGAAGTTGATCAAGGCAATAGCTCTTCATCATTCAGTAGCATCCAAAACATTGATTGGTCTACTTTTTACGGAGGAGATTTAGAAGACGCATTTGCTGACATTAAAAATGATAGAATGGGTAATCTTTACGTATCTGGCCACTCAGCTAGCGCAAACTTTCCTGTTCTTGGACCAAATGCCCAGCCATTATCAAATTCTTATGATGCAACCTTAGTTAAATTTGATTACAAAGGTGTAAGGAAGTGGGCAACTTATTATGGTGGTTCTAATGTTCAGAAATTTGGAAAGATCGCAATCGACACAACAAATAATAATAAAATATACGTTGCAGGTAGAACGAATGGCGCTATTTCCTATCCTACAACTCAACCTGCTGGTGCATTTGTTGATAATAGTTACAATGGTGATGTTGATGCGCTACTTTGTAGATTTGACTCCTTAGGTAAACTCACTTGGGCAACCGTTTATGGTGCAACTCAAGCTGATTTCATAAATGATATGAAACTTGACAATTCAAATAATTTGTTCGTTGTTGGCTATCACAATTTAGTCGGTGGATTTCCCCATGTGACTAAAACGGGTGCATATAACAGTACTATTGGTAGAGGGTTTATACTAAAATTTGATCCAACTTTGGCGGTTGAATGGTGTACAAGCTTCGGTAAAAGCACTAATGGCGGTGGGGATTTTCAAACAATTGATTTCGATAATAGCAATAATCCTATTGTGTCTGGCACAGTTTTCGATTCTATACCAACCAAAAACTATTCGGGTGCTTATAATGACAACACATATAATGGTGGAACCGCAGATTCATTCATTGCGGCCTTTGATGCTACTAGTGATACATTAACATGGTCAACATACTTCGGTGGTAATGGCTATGATGTAATGCGTAGCTCATGCAAAACCCCTAAGTTTAATATTTCCGGTAATAAAAGCAGTACTCCTGGTCCTGATAACTTATATTTACTAGGTACTGGTAGTTCTAATTATCCTTGGAATCATACATCACCTCAATATTTTGACACGGTTAACACGATGAGATATGTAATAATCAAAGTTGATTTAAACACCAGAAATACAACTTGGGTAACAGGTTTTAAAAACAGTACCGTAGATGGTTGTATTGTAGACGAAAAAGAAAATTTAATAACAATAAACAATAACGCCTATCCTAATATACCAAACAAACAAAAAGTAGGATCTGGCTACTATTATGATACAACAGTTGCCGTAGGTTCAACGTATAACTTTGATTGTGCAATTGCCATTTTTAGTAAGAATGACACATTAGTTCACTCAACATACATTGGTGGTAGTGATCTTGATTATCTTAATGGGATTACATACTCCAAGGGGTTTTTGTATGTCGGTGGTTCATCCACTTCTGGTCAAAATTCATCAACTACTTACCCTTTAGTTAATCTTGGCGGTACTCCACCCGCATGGTGGCAACCAACAATTACAAATGTTGGAGGTGGATGGTCAGATGCAATGATTACAAGATTCAATTTATATAATACCCCAGTATATGTGCATGAAAACACCATGAAACAAAAAACTTTTGATGTAAGGATATTCCCGAACCCAACTAGCGATGTGTTGAATATTAAATTAGAGGATAAAATTTCCAAGGCTCAATTATTAATATTCGATGCCACAGGAAAAAAGGTGGGTGAAGCAACATTAAACAATAGCGAATCTGGCATTAATGTAAATAACTTTCCTGATGGAATTTATATTATTCAAATAACTTCAAATGAAAAAATCTATTCAACTAAATTTATTAAACAATAAAAACAAATAACATGAAAGATAAAAGAAAACTATTTGCCAATTTAAAATTAGCAATACACAAAGCATCTTATAAATGCACTAAGTGTGGGACTCTATCTGCCGATGCAACAACAAGACCGTGTAAGAACGGAGGTAACTGCACTTTTTTGTTACATTCATAATTTGAAAACGACAAAGGCTATTAATTTAGCCTTTGTCATTTTTATAGATGTTTTAGATTAGATATTAGTTTACAATATATGCCCCCGCTATAACCGAAGTAGTATTTCTAGCATTGGTTTTAATATCATTCGGAAATTTCAAAACGCCTTGGGTAGCTTGTGAATGAATGAAATTTTTAACCTGACTCTCTCCATTATTGAGTTCAAAGTTATAATTCTTTGGGTCTATATAATTTAGAGAACTACCAGTTCTAATATTAATATACTTATTTTGATCCGAAGTGTTTAATGTTGTTTTTAACCAAGAATTACTAAATACAAAATTTGGAGTAAACGTTGCAGACGTATAATTCAAGTCAAGGGTAATTTCATTATTAAATTTGCCGTCAATAATGCAGTTCAAAAACAAACAAGTATCCAAAGGCAGAACCTGAGCAGAAGTATAATTATTAATATTTAAAGTGGGTTTATCGCGACTCTTCTCTCCTTCCCAATAGTTAGATATAGTGCAGTGCATAAAACTATAATTTCCTCCCAGACTTAAGTTCACACAATGTTCTTGACAATTACTTATTACATTATTGCCACAGTAAATATTAAAACCAAATCCATAAAGTCCCCATTTACTCATATTATAAATCTTCGTGTTAGTTATTCTCAGCCGCTTTGGTTCATTAAAATTATTTCCTAAAAGTTCTGCTTGAATTCCAATATACCCGTTTTTAATTATAGCATAATCAATCTCATTATTCAAACTTCCCTCATTTATCCATATCCGATCCCATCCACCTGGTTCATTTACATACTCAGGGTCTCTCCTCGCTTGGGTAAACAACACTTCATTCCCATATGTGCCATGTACTTTCAATGTACCATATCTATAAACCCATAAACCAGCTTTATTATTGAAGTAAAGTCTAGTCCCAGCATTTATCGTCAATTTTTGCGCACTATCTACTACTAACCAACCATAAATTACATGCGGTTTATCATTGTTCCAAACTGTATCCACATTCGGATTACTACTAATTAATGAATATGGTAAGTAACTCCCATTAGAAAATTTTAACGCATTTTTAGGATAATGGTAGTATGCATCCTGTCCCCACGCTTCTAATACCACCTGTTGAAAGTTCCCATTCGTGGTGAAATTAATTGCATCATTTACAATTAACGGAGAATTACTATTAGTAGGATTAACATTTACTTGGATAAAAATATAAAGGCTATCATGCGCCGCAATTTCTATATCATTAAAACTTGTTCCTTTTGCACCATCAACATTAATTATAAATTGAGACGCAGAACCCTTTGTGAGTGAGATATTGCTTATTCTAATTCGTTGATTATGATCGTTAATTACTCTTATATTTCTTGTACTTGAGCCAATTGTTGTAAATACTGTATCAAAAAGAACCGAATCCTGAGAAAACCGAACTTGGATGCTTGCATCATTTATTATCTTATCTTTTTTACAAGAAATAAAACACAAACTCAAAATAAGAGCTGTCGTTACAAAATATATCTTCCTTAAAAAAATCACCCTGCAAATATAAACGTATATTTAAGTAATTTAGTATTTTAAAAAGTAGTTAGATTTTGGGCGTTTTAACCCGCTTTCCGTTTCAATCTTTTCTCTTCCCTGCAATCCCTTTCAGGAAAACGATTTCCTCTTCAATCGGTAACGCAAAAACAGCTTTATTTTTTTTCTAAACATATTAGTAATTTTGTTTTACTAATCATTAAAAACCTAAAATTATGGCATCAACATCAGAAACAGGACATGCTAAAAATGTAGCGAACTTTGAAGATTTAATATCTTTTTGTCAGGGCTACGGAGCGGCATACAACCCAAGCAAAAACAGCTTAAAAATTGCTCAACTACAAACTCAATTAACAAGTACAAAAGCAAATATTGCTTCAGTTACCACATCAAGCATAGCATTTAATAATGCTGTGAATGCTCGTATGATCGCTTTCGAAGGTCTTCGCAAATTATCTACTCGTTTAGTAAATGCGCTTGATGTTACAAATGCAACTGCTCAACTTGTAAGAGATGCTAAAACAATTAATGCAAAAGTGCAAGGCTCAAAATTAACCAAAGCTGATGCCGGTAAAAACAGTTCAAGCAACACAACTAATGCCATTGATCCAAATGCGCCAGTAGTTGAAACGCCTAAAACAATTTCATCATCGCAGCAATCTTACGATAGTTTAATTGAACATTTTTCTAAAATGATCACGCTTTTATCTACCGAACCTACTTATGTTCCTAACGAAAATGAATTGAAGATCGCTACCTTGAACACTTTACTTACAACCTTAAAAAACTCAAATACTGCTGTTATAAATGCTTACACAACGGTAAGCAATTCAAGAATCGCAAGAAACCAATCACTTTACAATCCGGTTAATGGCCTATGCGAAACAGCCAAAGAAGTAAAAAAATATGTAAAGTCATTATTCGGTGCAACAAGCCCGCAATACAAACAAGTGAGCAAACTTGAATTTAGATCAGTGAAATAATCAGACCCAAAGGCTGTAAGGAGCAAACGACCGACATTAGGTTCAAAACTCCTTACTGCCTTTTCAAAGTTCTGGCCTGCGGACAATAATCTCCCACCTGCTTTAACAAATCGACTACCTTTTTTAACAAAACTCCGACCTGCGAGTTCAAAGTTTCGAGCTACAATTATAAAACTCCGACCTGCATTAACAAATCTCCGACCTCCGAGTATAGAACTCCGACCTGCGGAAACAAATCGACCGCCTGTAATACCCTTTTGATCTCCTTTTTTGGTAAAACTGGCGTAATGCTTTATAAATCCCCGTAAATCGACCTGTGTTTTAGCCCTCGCACATATTATAAGCACATTTGGTCGCTTCTTTTTAATGGCATTAATTTATTTTGGCGCCAAATAAGCTTATAAATTTCCTCCCCGCCTGTGTGTATCGAACTGTGTGTAAAATGCCGACGCAAGAAAAAACTAAAAACTTGGTTCCTAATAAACATTTCGGCAGACAACACCGACAAAATTTATCGGCAGACGCGTGATCTCTGTGATAGCTTTGTGTGGGTGCACAACCACTAACAGCACCTAAAAAAAATGGCGAGTTGAGTGCGTTAAATAACATTATTTCTTTACATTCACATTATCGGTTAAGACAAGTGATGTTTCAAAAGTCGCCACTTCTTTTAGCTGCCAAACGTTATGCGTAATGGCGGGGGACAACATTTCGGTAAAAAAAGCGTTAGACAATTATAAAGACTTTAGCGACATATTTATTCATCGGCCTGACAATTCTGACCTCCTGTAAAAAGGACGTTGGCATTCCAAATAGACCAAAGACTGTTTGCGGGACAGTTGGCTGGCCCCAAGTTAATGGCAAGGTTAAGTTCGTCGTGACAGGTAACTCAATTCCAGACTCCGCAAATTTTAATATAAACCTCGGACAAGCGCAATTCGGAACAGTTTATTACAAAACCTTTATTAATCCGACCTTAACTTTAATGGACTCGACAAATTTTTGTGGCGACAAAAACAGCGATATTATTCTTCATGTTTACAATCAGGACACGACAAAGATCTATACAACAAAAATTTATGTCAATGACAGTTTAATTATTCAAAAGACTGGCTATCGACATCTTTTTACAGTAGGCCAATACAAATAATGCGGACACGTCGCAAGACGTATCCGTGTGCCCGCCACTTCGCATAACAGCGGTCTTGCCTAATTTTTTGCGTGTTAACGCTCAAATGCGTAACTTGACATAGCAAAAAACTAGGCAAGGCCGCAAAACGTTATAGCTAATTGCCGCGGACAGACCTCGGAAAGACAGACATGAAAAAATTCGTCCTCCTACTTTTCCTGACATTCGGACTGACTTCAATCGGACAGAACAAGAATAACAATATTCGACGAGGACAATATTTCAGTTTGCAAGCAGCGTTATCCGTTAATCCAGACAGTGTATTTGATCTACATTTAGGTAATTTAAATCTCAAAGACTTCCCACAGGAAATACTAAAATTCAAAAATCTGGAGTCAGTAAGCTTCAATGATAACACCATAATAGAAATATACGAATATGGTGACAGCAGTCTATTAAGTTTAAAAGATAGAAATTGGGTGAGAAAAAAACTGAAAAAACTTAACTATCCTGACCGAATTGAAGCAATAAGAGCTCCAATAAGAAATGAAAACAAACTTTCCGTTTTTCCCGACTCAATCACTCAATTAAAAAACCTTAAACAAATTTCGTTGAGTCGCGGACAAACATCTCGACGTAAAATAAAAAGACTAAAAAAACTATTGCCTGCGTGCGAAATTTACGTGGAGTGGCAATATTTATTTCACTAAATGCGGACTCGTAAGCATGTCGCACCTATGGGGCGGCAACTAGCTATAACCAGCAAGCAAAAGTAAGCGGGCAGACTCGGGTCAT
>CAYYUS010000056.1:0-9525 GCA_964474925.1 uncultured Akkermansia sp.
ACCGGGAACAATTCCTGTAAACGGAGGCACAACAGGAAACTCGTATTCGCAAACATTTACATTAACTTTACCAACATTAACCACGGGAGTTCATCAATGGATAGACGACAATATTTATATAGTAGGATTTGTTGCTGAGCTTGGAATAAGCGTAAATGAGCGCACTGTTTTAAATGCAGCTAAAGAAAAAATAACCTCAAACGCGGAGGTAATAGGCGTTCAAGAAAATCCTTTTGAGTCTATTTCGTTTTCACTGTTTCCAAACCCAAGTAATGGAGAGTTGTATATTTCCTTATCTGAAAAGCAGCTCAACAAAAGCCTTTTGGTAAGTGTAAAGGACATGCTGGGCCGAATAGTTCTTTCACAGAAATTATACAGCACCATGCATGTAAATGAGTTGAATTTAAAAGGTTTGCAAAACGGCGCTTACGTGGTGGAAATAGAGCAAAATGGCCATAAAAGCAGCCAAAAATTAATTATTCAGCGCTAGAAGCCAACTCGAAAGCCCTATTTGGCTTTTTCTTGTTTTTTTCCTTTAATGCTTCGTTGTTTTTCTTGTCCATACTTTTAAAGTATGAACTTCAAAAAACGCCTCGCCTAAAGGAAAAACACTTAAAAAAAGCTTCAAAAATGGCTTTCGAGTTGGCTTCTTCTAAAAATTTATTAAATTTGTAGCCCTAACAAAAATGCGGGTGTGGCGTAATGGCAGCCGCGCCAGACTTAGGATCTGGTGTTGAAAGACGTGGGGGTTCGAGTCCCTTCACCCGCACAAAAAGGCAACTGTATAGTTGCCTTTTTTATTTTTAAATTTTTAGCATACCCAGTCACCTGCATTTAGAAGCATAAACCACTGAAAATTAATTCAACGTACAATTTCTGACCTCAACCTTAGAAGGATCTGACGGTTCAAAACTAGTGCCGGAAGTACAATTAGCACGCGCAGATTTTTCAGTTATATTATCATAAGTAGTAACTTGAACTTCTGAGCTTGATGCCCAAGGTTTAGAATAAGTACAAGTGCAGGTTCTGTCTTTTTTACAAGAAACAAGGCTACACACCAAAGCAAGGATCGCTATAACTGCTGTTTTTTTCATAATGAGTATTTTTAGATTATCGTAACAAAGATGCGCCCCTTAATTCGTGTTATCATTACAGAATTTTGAAAAGTCGTTATGCTTTTCACGCTTATTTATTTCTCTTCACTTTTCTCGTTCTTCTCAGAGGCTTTCTTTTTCTTCTTCTTAAAAAACCCTTTTAAAAGAATATTATTACTGGCCGCATTCATATTTTGTTTAAAACCTCCTGCGCCTTGTTTAATATTTACAAGAGCGTCGTCAACTGTTTTTGCAAATACTGTGTCCGAAAACAATTTACCAATTGTTCCTTTTCCTTCGCGGATATTGATCACGATGGCCGCTAGGTTTTCGGTGATGATGGCTGAGTTATCGCTCGATACTTTGATCTTTGCTAAAATATCATCCATGGTTATTGGCTGACTTGTTTGTATGCGGTCGTTGTTTTCTAAAGGAAGTTTTCCGGGCGCCCCTGGGATGATCAAAATTAATTTATTCCCCATTAAGCCATCTGATCCAATAATTGCTTTTGCGTTTTTCTTAATAAATTTTCTACTGGTCTCTTCAATGATCATATCAACCTTTACAGTTGAGTCGGTGATCTGTTGAATATTCTCGATAACGCCAACATTTATTCCCGAAAAGCGAACGTTGTTACCAACTTGTAATCCGCTGATATCCGAAAAAATTCCACTCACGTGAAATGTACTGCTAAACAACTGTTGTCGCTTGCCTATAAAATAGATGCCAACAATAAATAGTAAAATGCCAACAGAAACAAATATTCCTAAGCGCACCTTATTTCCTGTTTGTTTTTTCATAATGATTTATTTAAAAAATGAAGCTATCCATTTGTCGCTCGAGCTTTCTAATTCTTCGAACGTTCCTTCCGCAACAGTGGTGCCGTCGCGTAAAACGATCATTCTGTTGGCGGTTAAGCGCGCACATTCTATATCGTGCGTTATTATAATGGAAGCGGTATTGTATTTTTTTTGAATGTCTAACATCAATTGGCTGATCTCCCTGGAAGTTATCGGATCTAATCCCGTGGTAGGCTCATCATAAAAGATGATCTCCGGCTTTAAGATAAGTGTGCGCGCTAAACCAACGCGTTTTCTCATACCGCCCGATAGTTCTGAGGGCATTTTGTCGATGGCATCTTCCAAACCAACATTTTTTAATGCTTCAACAACTAATGCTTCGATCTCAAGCTCATTTAGATCTTTTGAATCGCGCAAAGGAAACTCCAAGTTTTCCCTAACACTCATTGAATCATAAAGAGCCGCGCTTTGAAATAAAAAACCGATCCTCTTGCGTAATTGATTTAATTTTTCTCCGTTCAGTTCAGAAATATCCTGATCAAAAAGAGAGATCGTACCGTTATCGGGCTCGATCAAACCAACCAAACACTTTATCAGCACTGATTTTCCACTTCCCGATTTTCCCAACACAACAAGGTTTTCTCCTTTTTTAATGGTTAGGTCAATGTCTTTTAAAACCTCATTTGAACCAAATGCTTTTTTCAAATGTTTTATGTCGGCAATTAGCGATTCCATTTTATGTAAATAAACTTGTTATTTGAACAGCGATCATATCAATAATAAAAACCGAGAGTGATGCAAAAACAACAGAAGAATTAGCCGATTCGCCAACGCCAACAGTTCCTTTGTTTGAGTTGTATCCTTTGTAGCATCCTATTAACGCAACAATAAATCCAAAGAAAAAAGTTTTAATAACGGCAGGAACCACATCCATGAAAGATAATTTTTCGAAAACCTTTAAGAAGAAAAGACTAAAACTAGTATCGCCTTCTAAATTAACACCAATGTATGCGCCGTATAATGAAATAGCGTCGGCCGCAATTACTAAAATGGGAAGCATTAACGTTGCCGCAACAACGCGCGTAACAACAATATATTTAAATGGATTTATTCCTGAAACTTCCATCGCATCAATTTGCTCTGTTACTTTCATGGAAGCTAATTCGGCACCAATGCCGGAGCCAACTTTACCTGCAAATATTAATGCGGTAATTACGGGACCAATTTCGCGAATGATAGAAACAGCAACCATTGCTGGCAACCATGATTCTGCACCAAACTCAGCGAGTGTTGGGCGCGATTGAATGGTTAACACCAAGCCCATAATAAAACCTGTAATAGCTACAAGCGGAAAAGATCTATATCCGATCACATAACATTGCTTGCCCAATTCTTTAAGTTCATAGGGCGGTAATACTAATTGCTTAAAAAAACGCATAGTAAAGCGCGTAAGAGAAGTTATTTCTTCAAAAAAATGTTTTATTCCGTTTAAATAGCTATGTGAGGGCGCTTCCATTTTTATGCCAGTGATTTGTGAAACAAAAAACTTCCTGCCAAACGACAGGAAGTTTTTAAAGTATTATGAATTATTTTTGTGAGATGAGTTTTCCAGATCTGATAGTTGTATTATTTCCTAGAACCTTATAGTAATAAAGTCCCGCCGGAAGTTCATTTGTTTCGATCACGGTTGATTCGCTTGCCACTTCCATAGTCATAATTTCTTTTCCAAGAACATTATACATGATGAATGTGCAATTAACGATCTGTGATACGTCTTTTATATTTAATGTTAATGAGTTTGTAAAAGGATTTGGATACAGAACAACACCACTACTTAAGTTATGAGTTGCAATGCCGGTAGACGGACACAAAATAAGCGCTACGTTTGTTGATGTAACCGAAGCAGAACAATCGCCCGAAACTACAACATTGTAGTTGGAAGCAACATCACCTATTGCCATTGGATTAATTGTAAGCAAAGGATAAGTTGCGCCGGAAATATTTCCGCCATTAACCAAGTTTGTAGTTCCTTTTCTCCACTGATATGAAAGACCCGGTCCGGTTGAAACCACATTAAAACTTACAAGATCACCAACACAAGCCGTTTGATCGGTTGGTTGTGATGCAATATTTGCAGTGCCGGAAGTACTAGTAACTGTATTATTAGATGTGCTAAACGCTCCGCTTGTTGTAAGAACCCTTCCTATTACGGTTGCGCCCATGTTTAAACTCACGGCGCCAGTGTTACCAACAATTGTTCCTTTAAAATCGGAGTAGTTATTAATATTAACAGCTCCATTTACTAACCAATATACATTTTTTGCCTGTGCACCATTGGTTAATATTACTTTTGCATAAGTGCTTGTAGATAATGCACCAAACATTTGAAGTACAAAAACAGCGTTAGTATTATTTTGAGCATTAAGAAAAAGCGTATCAATAAAAGTAGTTGCTCCGTTCAAACGATAAACGTGTGGCGTAAGCACTAAATTATTTCCGAATTGTGGAGGATATAATAATTCAATATCATAAGGCAATGTATTTAAGTATGTATAAACGTTAAGTAGATCACTTGCACATTGGCCAGTTGAAACATCCGGAATGGGATGAACAGAACCGTTAACAGTTAATGTATTGAACCCTGTAGTTAAACCAACATTTGTTCCAACATCACCAGTAACTTTTGTAACTCCTGTATTTGTAAGTGAACCGTTACCCGAAAATAAAGCGTAGCATGCTACTGAACCTAGGGTAGGTGAGGCCGGCCCTGTTAAAAGCGGACTTCCACATCCAATAGGAGTGTATGCAAATACGCCATCGGCAGTAACTGCACCTGCTGTTGAAAGCGCACGGCCCTCAAGCGTATCTCCTGTGTTCATGTTAATAGCTGCGTTATTAGCAATAATAGTTCCTTTCATACTTGAACCGGAAGCCATGCTAACTAAACCTTCAACTTTCCAAAACACATTACATGCTTTAGCGCCGTTAATTAATTTTACTTTAGAAGAAGCATTAGTAGATAATGCACCTTGAATTTTCATAATGAAAACTGCATTTGCATTTCCTAAGGCATTAAACGTAAGATCAAGATTTAAAGTAGCACTTGCGCCAATAGAGTGAACGCCCGGAGTTAAAACCTGTCCGTTACCTAAAAGCGGTGCCGGAAAAATTGTTGCTACCGCAGCATCAAGTTGATTGTATGCACTTAAAAGATCTGTTGCACACTGAGCGCTTACTCCATTGGCATCATTCATTGTTCCGTCAACATTACCAAAACCCGTACTTGAACCATTGTTGGTCCCTATATTTCCGGTTAAATGCGATATGCCGGTATTACTAACGGCTCCATTAGTGGAGAACATTACAAAGTTGGCGGCTGTTCCTAAAGTAGGAGTTGCTTGTCCTAAGAATATACTTGGGAAAGCAAGCGTAACTGCTGTTACAACATAAAGTAATTTTGTTTTCATTTTTTTAAATTTAATTGGTGAATTAATTTTCACGTAGCAAAGTTGAGCTTATTGAATGCGCATTGTGTTATAGGAACACATCAAAAAATTGCATTATTCACGGAATTTGCCAAGTAACCGCACCTCAGGCACTCCAGTTGTTAAATGGCGATTTAGAAACCTTAGCGCAGTGAATTTTTATTCTTCTGCCTTTCTGACTGGTATTTCTTTCGAGGCGATTTACTATTTAACTCTGCCATTCTTTCATATGCTTTATTCAGCGACTCCGGAACACCTTTGTTATATTCGATCTTGAAGAACGAAAAACCGTTATACGGTATTTTATTTATAACCGAATTAATAGTAATACGATCGTTTGTTTTGTTTTCTTTAAAATAACCGCGAAACTCTTCTTCTCTTTGAGCCCTTAATTGATATAATTTCTTTTTAACCTCTGCTTCACCAACGTAGCTATAACACTTTTCTTGCAATGTAAATAACATTGGGTTGTTGCAATACCGGGTAAGGTGTTTTTCAAAAAGAGGATCCTTTGTGTTTATTTTATTAACCACCAAGGAGTCTTGCTTATCAAAGGACCCGCTTTTACTACCCCTTAAATAATATTTTTTCTTTGCGGCAAAGAACAGGATGTATTCTTTTTCCTTTTCGGTGTATTCCATTGGAGAAATGGTAAGACGGGCGCCTGGAGTTTCTGAAAGATAATCGGCCAAACGCTTTAAAAATTTATTTTGATCTTTTTCAAGTGAACACTGTCCCGTGGTCCATTTTAAGCTGTGCGATCTTTCAACCTGATCTTCTACATTCTTAACTGTAAATTTATAACGCGTAGTAAGCGGTTTAACAAAAATGTTTTTCAAAGCATCCCAGATCACATCTTTAAAATTAAAATGCGGTCGTTTCATGTCTCCGTTTATTGGCACCTCATAATCGATCACATTTCCACGCTCCCTAATAAATGCCATAACCAGAGGCAATGGGATACGCTTCGAATTTTCTCGATGTATTCGCTCTGATATGCGAGGATCGATCACAAGCAAATGATTCGCGCTTTGTATATATCCATTCCGAACTCTCCAATTTCCTTTTAAGATCACGGTCCCCCTGTCTACTGGAAAAGAAGTGTACGATATTAGGTATGGATTAAACATTGCTAAAGGAAGATTTTTCAAATGATAGACAAAGTCAAAATCACTGCTGTCTTTGGGATTAATATTCAAAACCATATCTATATTCCCATATGGCTGTAGCAATGTTTTAAACTTTAACTCAACCATTTGTTTCGTTTTATTAATGGAATCTGCTTCTAAATAAAGCGGATCGGCCGAAATGGAGAACCGCTCGTTTAATGAAAAATTATTGTACTCAAACTCTCCTTTAGAAATGGCAAGCCTGTTAACCTGATAATTACTTTTAAAGAAATTCTTCGAGATGGTTTTGAAGTAGTTGCCTATTTCTAATATAAGATTAAATCGCTCCGGGTTTTTGGAAACATATCCTCCGGCGTTCTTTTTGTAGAATATGGCTTGAATATTATTTTGATGATCATATTCTTCGTATTTGAAGTATGGTTTTGTTATTAGGATCGAATCAAAAATATATTTACGATCATTAGGGCTTAATTGAGTAAGACCAACTTCGAGCTTTTCTATACTCATACAATCTTCCCCTTTATGATCCTTTAAGTGGAAATCAGCGAAACATACATTTCCTCTAGCTGTTACCGCTTGTGCGTCCTTGAAATTTCCTCTTGTGTTCAGCTTTGCATTTAGAGCCGCTTTGAACTCTCCGTAATTAGCAAGATCTTTTATATACTGATTGATAAAGTGGAGATCAAGACTATCAATGGCGCTACCGATCGTGTAATTCAAATTTTTGGTGTTTATATTAAAATAGCCGCTCATACCGCCTTTACCAACGCCCGAGAGAAAGGAATATGTGGATGCAATAGTGTCGGAGTTCCAGCGAATACCCGAACTGTTCATAAAAAGTTTTTTAATGAAAAGATGTACCGGCGTGTTTATTTCCTTGTAGTGAAGTTCACCGTTATTTATTTTTAAGTTAAGTATACTTAGTTTTAAAGGTTCTTTTTTTGAACCGGAATTTGCTTTAGAGGAAAATCGAGTGATGAGGTCATCTAAATTGAGACTTTTTTTATCTTGAACTATTGTAAAAACAGGATCTTTCAATGTTAGATCACTTATCTCAATATTTTTGTTGAATAATTTGAAAACCGAAAAATTTGCTCCAATACCTTTAGCCGTAAAAAATAAACTATCGTTATTAGCTTCTTTTATAACAACATTACTAAGGTGTACGTAACCCGTAAAGAGATTAACGTAAGGAAGATCTATGGTAATTTCTCTCCCCGTATATTTGGTGTCGTATTTTTCAACGCAATATTTTATGATGGGCGAAGAAAAAATTATAACGAGTGCCGGAACTAAAACGATCGTAAAAAGAAAGATCTTAAGACCTCGCTTTATACGCGCGCTATTTGCACTTGTTGAACTTAGTAGTGACCGAAAACTCATTTTCTAACTAGAAGAATCTATTATTTGATCTCGGTGATCTTCAATTCAACTCGTCTGTTCAATTGTCTTCCTTCAGGACTATCCGTTCCATCGGCATTCTTATTAGCAACATCGGGCATTGTTTTTCCATAACCCTTAGCTTTCATTTGATCGGCGCTTATTCCACTAGCAATTAAGCGATCAACAACAGCCTGCGCTCTTTCTTCTGATAGTTTTTGATTATAAACAGCATCACCTTTGCTATCTGTATGTCCACCAATTTCAACTTTCATATTAGGGTTGGCTTTAAGAAGCGTCACCAAATTCTTTAGTTCTACATTGGATGTTTGTCTTAAAGTGGCCTTATCAAAATCGAAGAAAATATTATTTAAGATCATTTTAGAGCCAACAACAATGGGATCAAGGACAACAGGTTTGAATATCTCATAGTAATTTGAATTTAAGGGGATCTCCATGTTCTCAGAATAAAATAAATGTCCCGGCTCTTGATACGTAATGTTGTAATTTTTACCGGGAGTAAGAATGAACATAAATTCACCTGTAACACTATTTGCTTTATAAACACCTAATACCACCTCTGTTTCATTATCTGTTATGGTGATCATTATGTTTTTGGCAGCGAGCCCCGATTCATCAACAACATTACCTTTCATTAGGGTTAAAGGCGTTTCTTTTCTATCAATAAATTTAGCTGTGTAATTATCTTTTTCTCCAATTCCTCCTTCGCGAAAGGAAGTGAAGTAGGCGGTTTTGTTGTCAGGACTCAACACATAATAAATATCATCGTCGGTTGTATTAATTGGGTATCCAACATTTTCCGGTTTCGACCAAATAGTATTTTCGGAACGAACGCTTGTAAAAATATCAAAGCCGCCTATAGAGCTGTGTCCGCTTGAGCTAAACGCCAACGTTACTCCATCAGGATGAATAAACGGAGCATCCTCATCATAAATAGTATTTATAATGGCTCCCATGTTCTCAGATTTACCCCATTCGCCATTTGGCAATCGGTTGCTAAAGTAAAGATCACTACCGCCAAAGCCGCCCGGTTTATTACTTGTAAAATAAAGTTTGCTTCCGTCTGCCGAAATAGCGGCACTTGGTTCCCAGTGTTTTGAATTTATGTTATCGTTGAGTTTAACGGGCACACTCCATTCGTTTCCTTCCAGGCTTGTACTGTAAATATTGCCGTCGCCTTTGTCGTCTTTATAAATTAATATGGTTTGTCCATCAGCAGAAACCCCAACGGTTGCCTCGTGTTGATCGGTATTGATCGGTGCGCCTATGCTTTTAGCAACCGACCAAACGGAATTTATTTTTTTCGACATATAAATGTCTTCTGTAAAATTTCCACCATCATCTCTTATATCACCTTTTGTTTCAACTCGGGTGGTGGTAAAAAATATGGTATTTTGATCGGCCGATATTACCGGCGCGTAATCAGCATAAGTAGAATTTAGGTTATTTCCTAAAGACTCTATTTTTATATTTATAGGATATTTATTCTTTAAATTGAAAACAGAAAACATTTTTATGAAACATATTGGGCTTCTTGTTGCCATGATCCTTGCTGGATCAATATTCTGTAAAGCTCAAACAGATTCGTATGAAAAAAAGCACTGTATTTGTATTT
>CAYYUS010000057.1:0-9435 GCA_964474925.1 uncultured Akkermansia sp.
GTAACATTCAAAGGGAATTCAAGGTATACATGCAGGAACGAAAGGAAGAACAATACTTTTAATCCCTTATTATAATCATACGCATACAAGGCAATTGATAGCAACCACACAACAATGGTTGCTATTAATGTTTTTTTAGGGACTTGATGCCATTTGATGACCGATGTTTTTGAGAACCAATTCAAATAATGATAGGTGTATGCAAACGCAATAAAGCGCATGATCACAAAACCTGCATTGCTGGTATATACGTCATCTATACTGCTGATCTCGCCCATATGGAAGAATTGGATCAAACGCACATTTAATTCGGCAAATAACGAATAACTTTTTTGTGAATATTCGCTTACTTGATAAAACAAACCTTGTGGCTGTACAATAAAAATAACCACTGCACACGCAATTAGCGTTAGTATAGAAATAATCCCCGGCCAAGAACGTTCTTTTAATGTGCCGTATAGCATGAACATCCATGTGAAAATAAAAACGTGAATGATGGTTGGAAGAAAAATAGCGATCCATGTAAAATAGGTGTTCGCATCATTAAGATAACTAATAGAGATCACAGCTAAGATAAGCACAGCCACTCTATACAACCAATCTTTCATCAAAACAAAAGCAATAGAGGCAAGCAAACCAAACGCAATAAGATCGGGAAGATAACCGGTGCTATGCTTGGTTGGATTAAAATTAAAATACACCATAATAACACACGTTGCGATGAGGATCAAAAAATCATACTTTCCTTTTGTGAAATAACTTTTTTTATGCAGCCATCCGATCTCGGTGAGGTAATGTAAAGGACCCAACACACCGTACGAAAAAAGAAAAAGTTCGAACGGTACAAAAAATGCAATAGCGCAACTGAGGATGATCAAACCCGTATTTATATGATGTATAGTAGAACTATTCATTATTTCTTTTTAGTGCTGGGTTTATTATACTCCGTTATGAACTCGGGCCATTTTTTTGTTTTAAAATGATCTTCGCCATAAAATATCAGGCCCGGTTTAATAAGTTCAGGCGAAAAATAAAAATTAAACACATCGATCGTATTCAGCTTTTCGTCCAGCACACACGTAGCAGGTAATGAAAAACGGTTATCGCATATTTTAAGTGACAAAGAGTGTAACGGAAAATTATTGATCACACTTTTAATGAATTTCTCTCCTTTGAATTCGAGTGTATCATTAGTTTCGGCGTTAAATTCTACCAAATAATATTTTTCGTTGATGATCTTGGCAATAGCGCTATCCATAAAAGTTGTTTTACTCATTACCTTACACGAATTACAAAAACTACTTGTGATATTTACCAAAACTTTTTTTGGTTTTTTCTTTTGTAGTTTATCCAACTCTTTGAACGTATAGACCTTTACTGGTTTCTTTCTAAAATTAGTATCGTAAAATGTTTTGGCAAAATTGGCACCAAACGCTTCATAAGTTGTATTACGCCATACATTCTCTACCATAAACACCAAAATAGGCTCTATTTTCTTTTCTTCAAGATAGCCTTGCGACAATAACGTATATTCGTAATTATTGGTAATGAATGCCGTGGTAGGATAACTCAACTGTTGCCCCATTAATTTTAACGCAAATTCATGAGGCGTTTTTGGTTCCTTAGAAGTAGGCTTGTAAACTTTACCATTGAATTCGATGGTATCTTTACCCTCGGCATTAAATTTTACCGGATAAAAATTGGTGTTAATATACTCTGCAATAGCGGGATTTGAATACGTTGTGCGCATCATATGCTTACACCATCCGCACCAATCGGTATAAAAATCTATAAGTATAGGGCGCTGAAATTGCTTGTTCTTTTCCTGTGCTTCTTTGATGGTGATCCACTTAACTAAACCATTAGTTTCGGTAGCTTGAGAGAAGCCTTGTTGAAACAATGTGAGAAAAGCACTGATAAATATGGATAACCTTAACATTTTAGTAATAGAAATATAGGCCTTTAATTGTAAATTTGGATAAAATTAAAACTAATTATCATGGTTAAAATATTACTTTCATTATTTATCATTCTTCTTATTGTTAAAACAACGAAATCGCCAAATTTCGCTTTGAGTTATCAATTTAGCGCCGTTACAAATTCTAGCGGTCCGGTAGACCCTACCACAAACAATACAGCGGCGGGTGTTACTTCTGGTTCTTGGACTGCAGTAGGAACAGGCACAAACTCTTCGGGAGCAGCCTATTTTTCGTTCAATGGCTGGGGATTAGGCTCAACAAATGCTAACAATACAACGTTTACGGGTTCTATTGATCCAGCTAAATATTATGAGGTTACCATCACTCCATCTGCGGGTTACAGTGTAAGTTTAAATTCTATGTCGTTTGGCACTAGCCGTTCGGGCACAGGTGTTCGCCGTTGGGCAGTAAGAACCGATAGAGATACTTATGCCGCTAATGTAGCAGCAACTTATACGCCTTTAAACTCAGCCGCCAGTGCCAGCACTCCGGTTATAGCTATTCAAGGTGGTGATACATTTTTTTGGACAGAAGACGTTAATAACACAGGATCTGGAGCAGCGGCATCTGCTTTTAATAATATTTGTGGCGTAAATTTTACAGGACCAAATTTTTCAAATCAAATAAATCCTTTTACATTAAGGATCTATGCATGGGATGCTGAAGCTGCCGGCGGCACGTTTAGGGTTGATACTTTAATGATCAATGGTGTGGCAACTTTTTCTACTGCAGGTTTTGCAAACATCTCTCACGATCTTAACGCTTCATTTAAACTGTATCCTAATCCTAATAACAATGGCGTAGTTTACATCGAATCAAAAAATGCAACTAAAGGCACTATTGAGATCGTGAATATTCTTGGATCGGTTATCGCTCGCGAAAACATTGAAAGCAATTACTCAACTTTAAAATTAGATGTAAGTACTCTATCTGAAGGAACTTACTTTGTAAGATATCGCAATGGTGATAAAGTTATAACCGAAAAACTGGTCATCGCTAAATAAACTTTCTTTTCTATTGAAAGCCCAACAGAATATTCTGTTGGGCTTTTTTATTTAATATATCTATTTAAAAAATTCATACCTTCATCAGGTAAATGATAACACTGGAAAAGAATAAACTAAGCGATCTTGCCTTCTACTTTTTGGCTCTGATCTTGGCTTTTTTTGTGATCGCATTTCCACCACACAATGTGTTCTCTTACGATGTGTTTGGTTATTATATGTACTTACCTTTAAAATTCAAGTACCACGATCTTACCATTGAAAATTATCAGGTCATCGAAGCTATTTTTAAAACCTATTGGCCACGCGAAACATTTTACCAAGGCGTAAAATGGGATAATGATAACTGGGTAATGCGTTATCCAATTGGTCTTTCGGTTCTTTACGCACCTTTTTATTTCATTGCAGATATTATTACGCCATATACTTCATACAAAGCAGATGGATTTTCGCGGCCTTACCAATTAAGTGTGATGTATGGCTGTTTACTTTATACTCTTATTGGATTGCATTATATCAAAAAGATCTTGCTTAACTTTTTTAGCGATGGAGTTTCGGCATTCACACTTATATGTCTTGGTTTAGGCACCAATTATCTTTTGCATACGTCCATTCACGGACAAGGAGCAATGTCGCACAATATTTTATTTAGCTTATACGCGCTCATCATTTATCTTACTATAAAATGGCATCAAACCTATAGCACAAAGCATATCGTTTTACTTGGCGTTGTTATTGGTCTTGCCGCGCTTTGCAGAGCTTCGGAGATCCTTGCTGTTTTGATCCCGCTTTTTTATGGCGTTACAAATTTTAAAGGCATCAAAGAAAAAATTGCATTCCTTCTTAAATACAAAATGCAAATATTGCTATTTGGAACCATCATTATCGCCATTGGTTTTATTCAGTTTGGTTATTGGAAATACGCTGCGGGTAAATTCATTGTAAATCCCTATGGCTCCAGTAATCCGGGTGAAGGTTTAGAATTAACGCATCCACACATTTTAGAAGTTTTGTTCAGCTTTAGAAAAGGCTGGTTCCTTTATACACCGCTAATGCTATTTGCCGTGTATGGCTTATACATCATGTACAAAAAGAACAAACTGCTTTTTTACGGCATCTTTATCTATTTTATAGTGAATCTTTATGTGGTTTCAAGCTGGTCGTGCTGGTGGTATGGTAGTTGTTTTGGTAACAGAGCTTTGATACCAAGTTATGCGGCTTTGTGCATTCCGTTGGCATTTACATTTGACCATATTCTTCATAATAAATTCAAGTTCTTTTTTATCAAACTTATTTTTGTCTTGATAGGTTTTAATCTTTTTCAATCGTGGCAAATTAGTGAAGGTATTTTAGACTCCACTAATGTATCGCGCGCTTATTACTTTTCTACATTCTTTCAAACTAATCATCCTAATCAAGCCCAAACCGATCTGTTATTGAAAGGAAAATTCAATAATGGAATTGAGGTATTCACTAAAAAAGATAGCTTAACACACACACTTGGATTTAAAAAAACAATTGATTTTGAAACACAGAATATTGACAAACGATTTTTATCTAATGTATTACATCATAGTGGTCAAAAAAGTTTGATACTTAGCAATAAGACAACAAACTCTTGTTCCGTTCAGGCCGTTTATAACGACATCACTCAAAAGTCATACACTTGGATAAAAGCCAGTGTGTGGGTATATTCCTTTTATCCGGTAAAAAGCACCGATGCGCAATTTGGCGTGCACATGAAACACAAAGGTTATATATTTAAACCGAGTGAATACAAAATGGAATTTATCTCTATTAAACCAAAAGAGTGGACCAAACTAGAATACTATTACTTAGTTCCGGATGATCTTAGAAGTAAAAAAGATAAAGTTTGTGTGTTCTTTTTAAATAAAGGTCAAGATCCAATAATCATTGATGATCTTAGTATTGAATCGTACGAGCCAATTGTTGATCAATCTTATTTCTAGTTAGATCAAACCCCGTGTTTTTATTTCTAGATATTTATTAAGCGCATTGATGGTGAGTTTTTCTGGCGTAGTATACACGCTCAAAATGCCGTATTGTTGAAGTTCCTTTGTGATCTGACGTTTTTCATAATCAAATTTTTGCGCGATCGTTTGTTCGTAGATCTCAAATGTTGAACGAGGTTTAGCCGCCAACAGATCCTTCAATTCGGTATTCTCAAAGAAAATAACAACCAATACATGCTGCGTTGATATTTTTCGTAGATATTTCATCTGACGCTTCAGTGCATTTACCGTTTCAAAATTTGTAAAGAGAAGTAGCAAGCTTCGTTGTGTTATTTTTTGCCTTACATGCGAGAATAGTGTTTCATAGCTTGTTTCCAAGAAATTTGTTTTTGCGTTATATAATGCTTCCTGAATTCGCATCAACTGATCTCCCCTATTATCTGTTTTTACCTTAAAATCAATATTATTTGAAAAGCCGATCACTCCGGGCTTGTCTTGTTTTATCCAAGCCACATGATCAATTACCAAAGCAGCATTGATCGAGTAATCCAACAAACTCAAACCTTCAAAAGGCATTTTCATTACGCGGCCCATATCTATTACGCAATACACATGTTGCGAACGTTCGTCGCGGTAATGATTTACCATTAACTGACTTTTACGTGCGGTTGCTTTCCAATTGATGGTCCGAATATCATCTCCATTCACATATTCTTTTATCTGCTCAAATTCTGTACTATTTCCAATTCTACGAATGCGTTTAATACCAATATCCGTCAATCGATTACTTATTGCTAATAATTCGAACTGTCGCAACCTTATGAACGAAGGATAACAGGCCATCATAAAAGGATCTTCTATTTTCAAATGGCGCTCGATCAAATTCAATTTAGTGCGGATAAACAAATTGATCTTCCCAAAATGATACTCTCCTCTTTCTGTTGGCTTAAGATCATAACTAAAATTACGTTCTTGTTGCGAACCTAACTCAGTACTTATTTTAAAATTTCGGATCTGCACTTGAAAAGGTAACTCATCAATAATATCCACAAACACTTTAAAAGCGTAAAAACTTTGCACGTGCAAGGTCAAATTATTCACATCGCCATTACTTAAGCGTTTATATTTTGGAACTCGCCAAGCATTAACGGGTTTTTTATGTCGCATTAGAAATAAACCATCCATTAGGCATGCCATCATCATTAGCCATAGCAATGAAAGTGCTGGTATGTATAGTACAACAAAATTAAATGCCAAAATAAAGCATAGGATCAAAAAGAAAATGCTCCAATACAATCGCTTTGTTGGTCTAACTTGTTTAATTATGTTCCAGATCTTTTTGAACACTATCTTGGTACTTCAATTTTATCTATTAATTGTTGAATAACTGTATCCACATGAATTCCTTCCATTTCCTTTTCAGGAGTTAAAGCCACGCGATGTCTTAGAACAGGAGTTGCTACATACTTTATATCATCAGGTGTAACAAAATCTCTATTTTGAATAGCTGCCGTTGCTTTTGCTGCGTTTAAAATAGCAATGGATGCACGCGGAGATGCACCAAGGTATAAACTTGAATTTTTTCGTGTTGCTGCTACAAGCTGAATGATATACTTGATCAAATTCTCTTCCACAACAACTTTTTGCACTAAGCCTTTTAGTTTAATAATGCCATCCTTGCTTAAAAAACTCTTCACCTTACTAAAATCGATCACATGTGAATTGGCCTGAACATTGGAAAGCATTTCTGCTTCATCTTCCATGGCAGGATATCCAACAGCTATTTTAAAAAGAAATCTGTCTAATTGTGCTTCAGGCAAACGATACGTTCCTTCTTGCTCAATTGGGTTTTGCGTGGCCAATACAATAAATGGAAGATCCAATTTATGAGTTGTACCGTCAACAGTGATCTGCCTTTCTTCCATGGCTTCAAACAAGGCCGCTTGCGTTTTTGCCGGCGAACGATTGATCTCATCAGCCAAAACTATGTTAGCAAACAAAGGACCTCTCTTAAATTCAAAATCGTTGGTCTTGGCATTGAATATAGATGTTCCAATAATATCACTCGGCATTAGATCGGGCGTAAACTGTATCCGTTTAAAATTTGCTTCGATAGTCTTTGCGAGCAACCTGGCAGTTAATGTTTTTGCCACACCCGGAACACCTTCAATTAAAACGTGTCCATCGGCCAATATAGCCACCAATAAAAGATCAAGCAGCTGAGGCTGCCCCTTGATGTATTTTCCGATCTCGGTTTTTACTTCGGCAATGTGCGTTGCCAATTCTGTCAGGTCTACCCTGTTCTCAAATTTATTTTCCATAGTTTTATCTTAAGCTTTTAGTATTAAAGTTTGTAATTTGTCTGTTCAGTTCTATTAGGTCGTATTCGGATGCTGCTTCTGTTTTTCTTAGTTGCTCACAATACATAAAAAGTTGTTTCACCAGTTTTTGGTCATATCCACTTAATTCACCTATCGTTTCTAGGAACAATTCGCTGATCTCGGTTGTTGGAACATTAAAACGCTTTCTGATGGTCTCATAAAAATATTTTACGCGTTCATCGGCAATGTACTTATGATTATCGCTATTAAAGTAAACATGGCTCACTACATTTACAAACTCTAATGTTGTATTTTTTACAGGCTCTAAAACCGGTATTGCTCTTTGACGACGACGCCCATCGGAGATCATATAAACGATCAACGAGATCAACATTAAAATATAAGCCGCGTAAAGCGCATCGCTATCCAAGATCAACTTCAAAAAAGAACCGGATTGTACATTGAATGTTTTGTAATACTCATCCCAAATCAATTCGTTGGTATTTTGTGTAGCGTATGAGAGTACTGAATAAGCATACGGTCTGTTTGGGTGATTCACTACAAAATAATTTGTAAATACATCAGGCATACTCATCAAGATCAATTTTCCCTCGCCAATATTTGCTTTTATCATTACCGAACTTGTATCCTGATTTACAGAACAGGATGTAAACTTTGTTGAATCATAGTTCGCAAAGTATGAATCCATACAAAGATTTGGATACTTATAGATCGCCTTCTTATTCTTTGATTGCATTTTCACATGCACTCCCGGTCTTTTTAATAAGGTATCAATATTCACAAAATACTGATACGATCGAGGCTGAGTTTTAATATGAAATGTATCCAATCCCCTAAATTCATCGGCAGCAATAAATACTGTATTGCCTTGCTCCATAAAACTGAACAAGGTGATAAGATCTGTTTTACTTAAATTAACGCTGTTATTTATAAGCAATAAACACTTTGCCTCATCATGCTCCTTTATGCCCAAATTATAAAGCGTGTTTCTATTCACGGTCATTTGCTTTCCGTAAGTGGGCTTCAATAATTGGTAAATAGCATTTGTTCCAAAAGGATTTTTATCATTTGAAGCATAGGTGCGTTGCCAATTCATTGGTTTTGGTAATAGGTATTGCACCATCACCACCAAAATGAACATCCCACCGAATATCCAAAAATATTTATTGTTCCCTTTGAACATTTAAATGCGCTTCAAATGATGAAAATTCTTTTTTCAGATCCGTATACTTTGTTTGATCAACTGTAAACTTTCCATACCATACATAATCGTAAATTCGGCTCACTGCCATAAACTCCGCTAAAAAGTTCGACTTCTTAAGATCATATTGGTAATCAATATTTGTTTTAGCAGGTTGAAACATTAAATGACCACCTTTTTCTAAAAGGAAAAGACATTTTAAATAATTCCATCTAACGGCCGTTCTAAAGTCATTGTTGTTTATAGCTTCGTCTATCATTTTATCAAAATTGATAGTGCTTAGATCGTCGGTGATCTCACTAAAATTAAATGTAGTGAGTTTGCTTTCGGGCCTCACTAACCTGCTCAGATCACTTCGCCACAAAAGCCAAACAACAAGTATTACACAAAAAATGATCACAGCCCAAATAATGAGTGTGCGCGTGAACTCAATATTCTCGTTGTTATTATTCCCAAAGATCAATTCGGATAACCAATCCATAAAACGATCAAGCAATCCCGGTTCGTATTTTAGATCGCGATCATATTTCATTTTCGGATCGGCAAAGACCTTCTTCTCCAATAAACTATCAGGACGGATCAATTTAAGTTCACTTGAATCTATTGACGCCACTTCGGTAGTGTCGGAAGCTTTATAACTAAAGACATTCAGAGTTAAAAGAAAGTATAGGATGAACTGTTTCAGCGTGGATGTTTTAAACTTAAATACTATCAATTTTCTCCATGATGGAAATTCCTTCTTTTTTCTCTTCTAAACTAGCGCATTGCAAATTCATCATAATAAAATAAATGGCGTAAACACACGCGATCAACAAGCCGCTTATTGAGAATAGTACAATAACATAAACAGGCACATCGTATCCCGCCTGAGAATTTTGCATATCACCCAAGTTGCGATTCATTCTTGTAAAAAAAGAAATGATGAATACAATATAA
>CAYYUS010000058.1:0-9429 GCA_964474925.1 uncultured Akkermansia sp.
AGCTGGAGAACATATTAAACGCAACAAAGAAAAGTAGTACTATATTCATTAAGAATATCGAAATACTATAATAAACTATTGTTACATCAGCCCAATTCAAATCTTTAGCGGGTATGCATATGCTACATATAACAGCTCCGAGAATTGAAGATAAGGAAATTGAAATATAAACTGGATTAATTCTGTTTAGGAAAAAGAGATTGCGAATATCTAACCCAGATTTTTGTCTTAATAACTCAAAAGCTACCAAAGAAACAGATACGTAAATACTTATTAGTGTTGTAAGTGAAGATATTATAGTATTATATAGTTCGGTTGTTCTTTTAAAGTGTTTAATATCAAAAATATCGATTCTTATTATTTTTGGGGATATGTATAACAATAGCGCAAGTCCCCAAATTAGAAGGAAGGGTAGTACGATTGATAAGTATTGTCGGCCTTTAAGCATCAATTTAAAATAAATGTTTCACCATCTGCCCAAGACAATTCTTTTTCAACTCCATGTGCTCGGAAATGTACCTTTAAAATTTTCAACTTTCCATAAGCAGGATCATTACTTAATCCAAGTATTATCGGATCTACTTTAGAAAAATAAATTCCTTTTGCAGTCATTTCCTTTAGTTTTTCAGTAACGTCCCTAAAATCTCCTGGCCAAACGTATACTGCTTTATAGATTACTACTGGATGCTTTAGTATCTTGTAAAGGTCTTTACCATCGAAGCCAACTTTTTTTCTTGCAAATCCCTGTTCAACTAAGTGATTTAGTATTTCTTTAATGCGATCTATACCTAGTTTCGTTTCCTTCTTAATACCTTCTATAGTTCTATAAGAGTATTTTGTAGAAAATAAAGCTTTAACAATGTCCTCCAACTCATTTCCCGACAGATTTAAATTAGTAAGTTTTGATATTACACTTTTTATTTCATTAGGGATTTCATCTATTTCCACTTCCTCAGTACTTTCTTCTAATTCTTCTACTTGTATTTTTACTTTTGAAGTCGTTTCCTCCGCCGCTTTAATATCTTTCTTTGTTTTATTAACATCTCGTTCAAGCTTATTCAGTTTGGAATATACATCCTCCAAGAAACGTTTCGAGAAGAATGACGCTACAACACAGAATCCACCAAAAATCAATAAGTTTTTGAACTTTAATTCATCTAATAAATTATTAGAAAGAATCTGTAAAAATAGAGGAACTGAAAAGGAAGCGCATAGACTTAAAAATAATGAAGCGAAAAATTTTATGCAGTTTTCACGAGAATCCAATTTTGAATCGAACATCATTAGGTAATTAGTGATTCCTCCTAGTACCCCAGAAAGTACTATGATACAGATAACTACGCAATTGTTATACTCTGTTTCCATTTCTTTAACTTATAGATTTTTTTATGCTTTTTAATATGCTAATAATTTCCTTAAAGGATTTCTCAAATTCTTTCTTAGCGATTGATGGATTACTAGAAGCCCAACTACATACTTTCTTTAAAAGCTTTCCCTTTGCATCTTGCTTTGTAAGTCCATGTGGCATGGAAAGAACTTTATCAACTTCCGTTTTAAATCTTTCAGGATAATACAATTCAAGATTTTCCTTGTTTAGATTAATAAAGTGAGATTTAGGCCAACTTGGAAATTTTTCTTGTATTGCGTTTATTGACTCTTTGCCTTTTTGATCTCCGTCAGATATAATCCAAGCTCTTTTGTAATAAACAGGGCTTGTATGAATAAAAACAAACAATCTGCTAAAATCTATTGTTTTCTGGACTAAATCATCTGCACCTTTTGCAGCTATCGTTTTTAGTTTGGTAGATAAATCGGGAACGAAATAGGGGATGATAAAGTCTCTTATAATTTTCTCAGCACTAGATTCCTCTAAAATTAAATAAGAATTATATAATTCTAGATCAAAGAAATCATAACCTAATTTTTCTAGAATTTCTATTCTTTTTTTAGGTGTATTATTGATTTCTTCAACCTTAGATGTTGGAATTAGGTAGCCATTATTTAACTCTCTCTTACTCTCAATGTAAAATATCTTTGTTTTATCGATTGATCCCAAATGTTTTAGAACAATATGCGAATGTGTAGAAATGACGAATTGATTTTTATCAGATTTTTCTATGATTAATGACAGTAGCTTTTTAAGTGCTTTTGGGTGTATATCATTTTCTAATTCTTCTATTAAGTATAATTTATTATTTTCAGTTAATAGAGAGACTAAAAAACCTGTAATATTTGTTACTCCTTCTCCCATCGATCTAAAAGGAATGAAAGTGGTTTCAGAAACATAAATTCCCGGCTCACCTGTATTATTCTCAGTTGGAATTACGCCAACTTCAAAGCCAAGAATTTCTATACACAGTTCTGAAAACCTACGACAATGTGGATGGGTGGGGTTGCCAATCTTTTGGATTTTTGCGGCTAAATTACCAAGATCAACAGATACTTTGAAAGTTTCGGTTTTATTAATGTTTGTAAAATACCCTATAGTTTTCCGTTTTGAGAGAAATGGATAAATAAAATTATTTTGATTTTCTTTATCTGAAAATCTTGGGAATTGCATCCAATTCATTTCCTTATTTCCATCCTTTGTAACTAAAACTGTTCTATCATGCTGAGTCCTTTTAACCTCTAACTTGGAATCATAATATAGATTTTCTTCAGGTTGATCAGAATTACTTACACCCCATACAACAGTAAATTTTTCGCTGACCTTAAATTCTTTATGATTTTTCGGATGATAAAAAGAAAGCGCTTCATCAGCTGATATATTTTCAATTTCAATATGGGTTCTAGTATAATCAGTTAAACTTCTAATATCTTCTTTATGGAAAGAATGGTATTGAAGGTTTTTAAGTGCGTAAATGACTGTAGACTTACCTGAATTGTTGGCACCTACTAAAAGGTTTATTCCCTTAGAAAGACTAAATTTCGTCCTTTCATAGCTTCGCAATTGTATTATTTCAATAGCCTTTACATTCATTTTGCAAATTATTTAGTAAATAAGTGATGAGCTCTATTAAGTTCCTTCTTAAATAAATTAAAATTACCTGAATTTTTAATAAACTTATTTCGACCAGTTGTACTTTTATAGAAATTTCGAGGATTAATTTCTGATTTTGGAAGCATATCAAAGTAGTATTTATATCTAGGTTTAAAGTACTTAATCATCGCATTTTCAAAAAATGGAGTAGCTATGAAGTCGATCCACTCACGCCAAGTGCCTTTGAAAACCTTTTCTTTCCAATCTTGTAATTGATGGTAGGAATCGATTTGTAAATACCAACTCACTAAATCATACAACTCAGAGTGCTTATCTGAAAGCTCCTTGGAAAATGTTTTATCCATTAAATAGGCAATTCGCCAAGCATCAATGTATTTAAAAACTATATGATCAACTTTATTTGTTACAATAGGTTTTTTTATTTGATTTTCGGGAAAGGAATCTGAATATCTTTTTTCTTCTTCAAAATAGGTTTCTATTGAGCCTGCAATACCTTCGTCAGGTCTTTTGAACTCTGAGGCATGAAAATATAGGGCTAGTTTTGTCATTACAATATTGTAGGGACTGGCGTTAGAATTACCGTCTGATCTTTTTCGCTGATATCTATATCTAATACCCAGTCCATTAATTCTATTTTCCAACATGACTTGTCTTGGATCAGTTGAATGTAAATCGGAGGCTTTGATTTTATTTTGGGAATTTAATGCAGCAATTATATCAATACTACGTTTATATGTTTCTGAATCCTCATAAGGCAATCTATATACTCTGACGAGCAATTTTGCAGGATTACTCGAATTTCGGTCTTCATCATAGACTTTGTATAGCTGAGAAATGGTTTGAGCCCCGTTAACTATTTGTGGATTTCGTATGGTTACTTTCCTATCATCTTTGTTAATTTCCATCCAGTCTGCAAAAACAATAATTCCATTATGCTTGTACCAAAATAGCGACGGATCACTTTTAAAACTCTCCTTAATTGTCTTATTTATTTTATTTTCCCCTATAGATTCCCTTACATTCTTTTGAAGATATTTCTGTATTTCCCTTGAATTATCAAACCAGTTTAGTATCTCGGTTGCTTTAGCATTTATTACAACAGCTTCAATATTATTGCGACTTTTATCAACTATCATCAATTCGTCTGGCTCATAAACAATGGTCTTTTTTCCAGTATGAGGGACATATCCATGTTTTATATCATAGATTACACTTTCTAATGCGTAACAATCAATAAAATTGATGTCAGCATTGATTTGCCAATTCCTGTTTGCGAGAATACCATTGAGATACTTCAGAGATTCCTTTCTCTCGTTTTCCTTTACTTCATTTGTAGTCAACCAAATTATTTCAAAATATGCTTTTTCATTACCTAAATCACGCTTTAATGCATTAATAAAATCAGTCGCATATTTGTTAGTATTTTCTCCAAGCAAAGTTTTCTCTATTTTTTGTAATTCGTGTGTTATGTCTGTCAAACTTTCCTTCTGAACATTTTCGTGATATTTCGACTGAATAAGATAGTAGGTGTTACCTTCTTGGAAGAAACAATCTATTCCACCGTCATTCGCTCCGTCAACACTATGTATATTTTTAAAGTCTGATTCAGAAATTCTAAATCTAGCTTGGACATAGAACCACGCTAAGTTTAACGTTCTTTCAACGTTAGTGCGGGATTTCTCAATTTCTGCCTGAAATGAGGCGAAGTCATCAGGTTCAATTTTCTTTAGATTCATAAAGTATACAAGGGTTTTGTTAATATAAAGATAAACCAAAATCGAAATTAGGCAAGGGTTTAACCTTAAATAAGGTAAAAATACCCATCACAAATAATTAATTAATATCTACAAAGGAGTCAAAATCGAACCAATTCAGGTCTTTTTTAGCTCGTGTGTAGAGAACATTTAGGTTTTATAAAAAATTATTCGTTTCTGTTCTAATCTAAATTTTGAATAATCTTTAGTTGTACTGATTTAGTTAAACTTTTGTTATTTTCCCAATTACGGTTTCGATGCAATTGCTTTTGATTGAATCCCACATTCAAACCCTAAATTTCTTACCTGATTGAAGGTATGCTAAATCCATATTATTGTCAACTAGGGAAACCCGTAGTTGAATTAGTTACCCAATAACCTTATTTTTAGAAAATGCTTAATTCTAACAATATGAAATCTTATTTACCAGTCATTTATTTTTTTGCAATAATTTGTTTTGGAGCAAAAGCTCAAAGCACGAGGCTTTCAACGAAGCAAACACATGGTATGTTCGATCCGATGATCGTTAACCGAATCATACAAATTGATAGTCTCATTTATTTGTATGACATTGACCATAGAACGTTTGATACTTCTTATGTAAGACATCTAACCCGAATTTTTTGTGGAGATTTCAACTCTTACGAGGCCGCGCTTAGAAACCGCTATGGAGGATTAACTACTGACAATACCAATCGCTTAAATAAGGAAATAGAAGAGGTAAATCTTTCACTCAAAAAAAACAAGTCTGAAAGGCTTTTAAAAAAGCAAATAGAACTTATTAAGGAGCAAAATAAAAATATAGTGTTTGGAATAATCGATCAGGAACTACTACCAACTTTAAATATTGATTCGCTTGATAAATATGATGAGCATTACTTAAAGTATTATTTGGACAAAATATCACATACAGAAACTATTACATGGCTTGAATATGTACTTGAAAGACGACTTGATTCAAGTGAGGTTAATTATTTCAATACAAACTTAAGTGCTTATGTTTTAAAAGAAGTTATTGCTTTGGTAAGAAAAAGGGTTGAAGAAGTTGTAAGTAAGGACTTTTCGATGTACGCATTCACAGAAACATCAAATAAAAAGGTTAAAACAATTTACGCCGAGCACACTAATGATTTTTTACATGTTAGGCAGGATCTTAATGAAGATCGTGACTTAACAGGGGCTTTTAGAATAGAGGTTACAACGGATTGGTTAAAGATGAGATTTACTAAGCTTAAAAACGATAATTGGTGGAATCCTAATAGTCGCAGTTGGTATTCATATCAATCTGTTTTTGTTGGTGGAGAAGGATATACACCTTATCTGCGTGATACTTCTATATTTAAAGCGGGAACTTCGGTTGATTCATCGGATAGACCGTATGCTTCCATTACTTATTTTGGTAGAGCAAAATACGCTATTTACAGGCATGGTCGCTTTAGGATATTTTCCCAATTCAAAATAGGAAGCATAGGCTCTACTTCACCAAATAGTATTCAATCTACGATCCATAGAGATGTTACTATTGGATCAGTTAAACCACAAGGGTGGGATTCGCAAATAGCTGCGGGAGGTAGAGTCGCGGTAAGCTATGAGAAAACTATAGAGTTAATGGTGTTATCGAAGAACTGGTTTTTAAGTAGAGCAATAACGAGTTTTACAAAAAGGAAATTGGGTATCAATGAACAAACTCATGTTTCAAGATTCAAATGGATGGAGTATGTTAATATTTCTATTCCACTTGAGTTAAAGGTTGGTCATGACATGACCTCCGCTTCAATTGGTGTTAATTTTTGCACCAAAAGTTTTAAATCTTCTGGAGGAATAAATATGCCATTTAATAATCAAAGGAAAAGGAATCATGCCGATTTTTTGTTTAATTACAAATTGTTGTTTAGATATGTACAACATAATTCAATGTTAGAAGGCTATGGCGTATTTAAACACGCAGTAGATGAAGATCCGGGATCTCCTACCGATCCTTATGTGCTAAGGGGTGATCAAATCATGAGGCAGTTAAATATTCATGAGTTTACTTTCAACTTTAAGTTTAGATATTGTGGGTTAGTTATTCGTCAAACATTTACTACACCTGAATTTGATTTGCCGGTAAATACAAAAACATATAAATATGGCGAGAACAATGAGCCGGGAAACCATAACACTAGTCCATGGAATCATTATGGAACTATTGGCTTGATATTTAAGATCAACAATAACTAATAAACTAGCGAACAAGCGATCAGTAAATTGATAATTGAAGTTTTTCGTGAGAGCTATTAGGGAGATTACATTTGACAATGGCCTCCTATGACTTTTTCTATTTTAGGTTATTAGTGAATTGTTAAAAAGCCAACCAAAAACCTAAGGATTACCTTAGGTGCTTCTAAGTTTTTTTCTCAATAAATTAGACAATCAAATGAAAAAGGCATTTCTAAATATCATGTTGGTTATTTCAGTGAAGCTAGTAGCGCAAACATTTACCGAACCTTCTAAAATAAAGTCATTTAATATTACTGTCAATTTCCCTGACTACACGGTAAAGACCCAGATGTTAAGCCACAATAAGAAATTGGACGCTAAGAGTGAACTTACTTACATGTGGTATGCTTCACAAAAGATCATGGAGACAAAGGGCGGTTTTGATGGAAAATTGATTCATGGTTCTTATAGAAGTTTTTATTTGAATAATCAATTGAAAGAGCAGGGAGTAATAAAATATGGACTTAAAAGTAAAACTTGGAAATACTGGTATAGTAATGGCGCAATTAAAGAATCTATTACTTGGAAAAATGGAGTAAAATGCGGCGTTTATTGCATATATAATGATGACGGTAAACTAATGGCTAAAAGCAATTTTAAAAATGATAAGCTAGATGGCCGATTTTATACCTACGATAACAACGGGAATATACTTGAAAAAAAGAAGTACAAAGACGGGGTAGAGGTTCTAAAAAAAGTCAAAGTAAAAAAGGAAAGGACAGTTGATACTCTGGAAAAACCAAAGAAAGAAGCCAGGCGGAAGAAGGAAAAGATATTAAGGAAAAAACCTGCGGAAAAAACAAAGACTGATAAGATCATTGAAATTTAAAGGCCCAATGTCTATTTCTAAAAAAATACTCACCTCTATTTTTAATAAACACATTAAGGGTGGAGCGCTTTATATTGCTATGATGGTTGGTATCATAATTAGCATTATGCTCGCAATGTTCATTATGTTGGCAAGGTTCAATCAAAGGCAAGTAACTGATTTTGCGCAAAACTCACAGTTGCAATTCAATCTTAAAAGCGCCTTCCAAATAGCTCAATCGGAATATTTTACAGTTGAAAGAAATAACAAATGGATCAAAAACATTAACAACGATGATTCTATAAAAGTAAAATGTCTTAATTGGGGTGCATATCGTCTTATTGCCGCTGAAACAAAAAACAGACATAATCATTTGTCAAAAGCCGGATTATATGGAACACAAATGAGTTCCGATACAGGTCTTGTTGTAGCGGAAAATGGTAGGCCACTTGGATTGAGTGGCAGCGTAGTTTTTAAAGCTAATTGTTATTTACCATCGGGGGGAATAAAGCCTGCCTTTATTGAAGGACAAAGTTATATGGGGAATGCGCAAAATTCCATTTACATTAAAAAGGCGCCATTACAAGTACCCGAATTAAGCGCTTCTTTTATAAAGGGAGTAATTAAACAGCAAACCGAACTTAATAATGAACAGGACAGTTTAGTTTTTTCGTATCCTGATCGTGTATCCCAATCATTCACTCATAAAACTATGGTTATCGAACCACCTTATAGCAGATTGAGTCATCTTTGGTTAGGTGAGAATATAAAGATAATTTCTCAAACTGAATTAATAATTGACAGCACTTGTCATTTCAATAACATACTCATCATTGCTAAAAAAATCAGGTTCAAACATGGTTTTAAAGGCTCAGTTCATGTCATTGCAACAGATAGCATTATAGCAGAAAAGGAAACTGTGTTTGAATATCCAAGTTCTTTTGTTTTGTCACCGGGAATTGAAAAAGGTGATAATTTAAGATCTATTATAATCAGTGACAACTGCATATTTAGTGGGGGGATAGTAGCATTCGCGGAGTTAAATTCAAACGGTCCAAAGGTTTTTATAAAGCTATGCGCAACGAGCGAGATCAACGGGTTTATTTATTCTTCTGGTTATTTGCATGCAGAGGGTAAATTGAATGCAAACGTTTTTAGTAATTCTCTGTTGCTTAAAACACCTTCAGCGGTTTATGAGAATCATATGTTGGCCTGTGAAATCGATCCACGTGCGTACTCACATCTTTTGTCAGTTCCGGACGTGTTTGATAGAAACGAACGGTTGATGTTAAGTAAGAATTTTGGAAAGTGAAGGGAGTTTTTAAATATCAATTAAAGGGCAATACTATTATTGAAGTATTGATAGCGATGGCTTTGCTTGCGTTTTGTTCAACTCTTGCAACAATTATTTATCTTAATATTCAAAAAAGCAGTTTGCCATTTTTTAAGATAAAGGCGGTTGAGTTAGCTGAATTTTACATGAAAAAAACTATTTCAGAAAAGGAATTAAGTGAAGTAACTTATCAAGCTGAAGAATTCTCTGTAAAGCGGAGCGCGACTAGGTCTAACGAATATCCTGACTGTTATCAAGTAAGAATCGTTGTGTT
>CAYYUS010000059.1:0-9419 GCA_964474925.1 uncultured Akkermansia sp.
ACTAAAGTTTGTTGCATAACTTTGCAAGCAATTACTGCATCCTTTATTTGGATCAATAGGAGCTTCTTGTTCTTGTTTTTTGCAAGCAATTAAAACAAACACACAAAGAAGAATATAAAGTGAATTTCTCAAGGCAAACAAAGATACAACATTAATACCAATATGAAATATGTTTTAACCTAATCTGCTAGTTCTTTTTTGTTTACGCGGCTTCAAAAAGATCCTCCATAACCCCGCTATGCAAGATCTTTTTTCATTGCCTAAACAAAAAATAACTTCGCATCTTAAGCTAAAACATAAATCACATTGGTATTATTGCTTCTGTTCTAATAGACGTTTAGCCTCATTCACATCAATACGTTCGCCATTTTTAAAGGCTACAATAAAGCAATCTTTAAAACCATTTTCGCGAAGTATGGCTTGATGCGCACTTGCTTCGCTCATAGATGCAAAATTGCCTGAAGTATATTTATAAG
This sequence comes from uncultured Akkermansia sp., assembly GCA_964474925.1. Taxonomy (GTDB): domain Bacteria; phylum Bacteroidota; class Bacteroidia; order B-17B0; family Aurantibacillaceae; genus Aurantibacillus. The sequence goes on from CAYYUS010000059.1 coordinate 477, forward strand.
TGGTTTTTACCTTGTAGTAAGTTCCATTTTTAATATCAGCAAAACGTTTTTCTTTCAAATTTAACGCGGTTTCGCTACTCGCAAATTGTACTTTAAAGGCAATGTCTTGTTTAGTTTCGTTCTTTGCCTTATTGAGTTTTTCTATCTCCGCTTTAGCCGCGGCTATTGAATCGGTTTTAAATTTAAAACGTGCTGCATTTATTTTTGAAAGTGAATCATTGATCTCTTTTGTTCTTTGAGCAGGGCTTTTTACATTGGCAGTTTTTGTTTCCGTTGCTTTTACAAATTTTGAACTATCAATAACGCCAATGATCCCTGTATTAAGATCTTTTTCATGATAGATAGTTGAATCAGGCGAAATTTTTCCTCCGGCCTTTACTGTTTTTGTAGAATCTTTTTTCGTTTCTTCTTCTTCAGGCTCTTCTTCCTCATCTTTTGCTTTTTCTCCAATATAATGCCCTGCTTTTAAATTTTCATTTTCAAGCGGCGTTTGATTTTCAATATCATCATTATATTCTTTTTTGTTGCCTTCTAATTCGTCTTTATATTTTCTTAGGCCCCTAAAAATGGATTTTGAGATATAATCCTGACCTTTTTCACTCGCCAAAAACTCTTCTTCCAAAGGATTGGTGAGATAGCCAATTTCTGTTAAAATACTTGGCATGGCCGTTCTCCAAAGCACCCAAATACTCTGGCGATGCACGCCTTTATCAACTCTTCCTGCTTTGCTCTTGTATTCTGCTTGTATTTTTAAGCCAAGATTAGCACTTTGGATCACGTAAGCACTGGTATAATTACTCATGATGATATAACTCTCTTCGCTATCGGGGTCAAAGCCCTCGTATTTTTTCTCGTAATCATCTTCTAAATAAATTACGGAGTTCTCACGTGTAGCAACTTTCATTTTTCCTTCTTCGTTCTTTAAACCCATTACGTAGGTCTCCGAACCAAATGGTAAAGGATTGGTAGTTTCTACCGGCACATATTTTCCTTTTTTGTTCTTGCGCATTTTTACGCGCATCTTTTTTGTCTTAGGATCTCTGTATTTCACAACCTTTCCGGCCGCATTACAATGGATAGAAATGAATAGATCGGCCTTGGCTTTATTTGCAATTTGTGCTCTGTCTTCAAGGTCAACAAACACATCGGTGGTGCGCGTGTAAATTACCTTCACATCTTTCATATTCTCTTCAATAAGCTTACCCAATTTAAGGGCAACGCTTAGCGAAACATCTTTTTCCTTTGAAGAAACACCATTACATCCGGGGTCTTTACCCCCATGTCCGGCATCGATCACAATTGTTTTTATGGTACCTACTTTGCCTTTACCATTACCCGGTTTAAATGCAAAAACCGCTACTAGCGCAAGAGATAGTAACAGGGTAAATTTGATATTTTTAACATTTATGGTCACAATTAGTAGTCCGTTTGTCGTTTAGGTTTGTAGCTTTGTAAGTCTAGTAAAAATAGAGCCTTTCCCTTGAAGCTGACCAGACATAACATATTAGTTTTCTTATGGTTCGTGTTAATATCTTATAACGCCATTTACGCGCAAAGTAACACCAAGGATACCATCATAAAACCCGCCATTGATACGCTTTCGGGGTCGGAAATGCTGGATTCTAAGATCGATTACAAAGCCAAAGATTCTATTGTTTATCTCGCGCCAAGAAAAATAGCCATTTTGTATGGCGAAGCTAATGTGGTTTACGAAAGCATGAATATTACCGCAAGCGCTATTGAGATAGACTATATAACCAATATCATTACTGCTTATGGAATGCCGGATAGTTCCGGAAAATTGGCAGGAACTCCTGTGTTTAAGGATGGCGATCAGGAAATGAATGCCGAGAAGATCATGTATAATTTAAAAACACGAAAAGGAAAGATCTTCAATGCCCTCACAAAACAAGGAGAAATGTTGGTGTTTGGAAATGAGATAAAAAAAGACAGCAACGATGTGATATACATGAAGAACATGAAATGTATCCCTTGCGAACATGCCGATTCGCGAACTGTTTTTAGAGCCACACGTGCAAAAGTAATTCCCGGCGATAAAATTGTTACCGGCCCGATGTATTTGGAGATCGGTGGTGTTCCAACACCATTAGGTTTGCCTTTTGGATTTTTTCCGAATACCAAAAAACAACACAATGGGATCTTATTACCTTTTTACGGAAATAGTCCAACACAAGGTTTCTTTTTAAAAGATGGTGGATTTTATATTGGAATAAATGATATGACCGATATGACCATTCGCGGTGATATTTATTCGAACGGAAGTTGGGGTTTGCGAACCACCAATAATTACAATGTACTTTACAAAGCAGTTGGCGCTATCAATTTAGGATTTAGCCAATTTAATGTGGGCGATAAAGATCTGGCACCATTGGGCCCAAGTAAATTCAGTAAGCAACAATCATATAGTGTAGCTTGGCAACACAGGCAGGATAATAAAAATAATCCAAAAGTAAATTTTGGCGCTAACGTAAATTACCAAAATCAATTGTACAATAAATTCAACGCGCTAAATTCGGGCCAATATTTAACTAACACATTTCAATCCAATATAAATTTTAGCCGCGCATTTAAAGTGGGATCGTTGGCTTTGAACGCCACGCATAATCAAAACACAAATACCAAGCAAGTTGATATTTCTTTTCCGCAGTTAACATTCAACGTAAATCGTTTTTATCCTTTTAAACGCGAGAATGCCGTGAAGCAAACAGTGATCGATAAGATAGGCGTGAATTATTTGTTTGAAGCAAGAAACACATTGAGCGGATACGATTCAACCATTTTTAAAGGCAATATTGATGAGAAAATGAAATATGGTATCAGACACAGTTTGCCGATCTCAACCAATTTTAGTGTGTTCAAATACATCACCGTTACGCCGGCGGTAAATTTAAGTTCGGTGATGTACACAAGTTCTATTCGAAAAGAACATTTACTTACGGCAACGCTTAAAGATAGTTTAGCAGATAGAACGATAAAAGGTTTTGTGGGTGGCTACGATGCGAATTTTTCTACGGCATTGAATACAAAGGTGTTTTTTGATTATATGTTCAAAACCAAAAAGCTAAAGCAGATACGACATTTATTAATTCCAACACTTACCTATGTTTACCGTCCTGACTTAGGCGAAGAACAATACGGTTTCTGGAAAACAATTAATACCGATACATTAACCAACGGACGGACCCTAAGGTATAGCATTTTTGAAAAATCGTTATTTGGCGGTCCGGGAGTTGGCGAGCAAAATACAGTTAATATGAATTTGAGTAATAATATTGAAGCAAAATTAAAACAAGTGAATGATACAGGTGTAACCTACAAGAAAGTAATGTTGTTGCAAAATTTAGGCATCACAGGTTCTTATAATTTTGCAGCTGATAGTTTTCAAATGAGCCAGATAGGCGTGAGCGCACGTAATAAATTATTCAAGTATTTTGATGTGCTGGTTGGCTCAACATTTGATCCTTACGGGTACGATAAAACAACGCAACGCAGAGTAAAAGAATACGCGCAAAATTATAATGGAAAATTAGTGCGGTTCTTAACGGCTAATTTAGCAGTGAATGCTACGTTTGGCAGTAATGATATAGTGGCACTAAAAAAAGCAAAACTATCGCCGGATCTTACCAATGGCGCCGAACGCGGGGCTAAGAAAGATGGAGAAAAAGAAGAGGCTTTGCCTTGGAATTTAAGTGTGTATTATAATTATAACATCACGCCTGATCTAACTGACCCAAATAACAATTCAAAATTTAAAACCACACAAGCTTTAACGTTTAGTGGTGATATATCTCCAACCAAATACTGGAAGGTAGGAATAACAAGCGGTTATGATTTTATGGCAAAGGGTTTAAGTTATACAAGCTTGGATATTTATCGCGATCTTAAATGTTGGGAAGCGCGAATTGGTTGGGTGCCTTTTGGTTTTAGAAAAAGTTATAATATTACCATCAATTTAAAAACAGGAATGTTAAGCGACTTAAAAGTGCCTCGTCAACGTCAATGGTATGATAATTTTTAAAACATGGAAACAAATTATTTAGCAAGCGCCATAAAACAGTTTGAATATTACAAACTCCTAGGTGAAAAAGCGTTGGATCAGCTGGATGAAAAACAATTATTTTTTGTTCCTTCGGCAGAAAGCAATAGCATTGCCGTTATTGTTCAACATTTATCAGGCAATATGGTATCGCGGTGGACCGATCTTTTAACTAGTGATGGAGAAAAGGAATGGCGAAAACGCGATGAGGAATTTGAAGCAATGATCAAGTCGAGAGTTGAACTAATTAAGGTATGGGACAAAGGATGGAATGTTTTGTTTGCAACACTTAAAAGTTTAAGCAACGATGATCTTGGAAAAATAATTTATATCCGTAATCAAGGATGCACCGCGCAAGATGCTATCAATAGGCAATTGGCGCATTATCCATATCATGTAGGCCAAATGGTTTACGTGGCAAAATTAGTAGTGAGTAAAGAATGGCAGTCGCTTTCCATTCCAAAAAATAGATCGAACGAATACAATAGCGATAAATTCTCAAAAGACAAGTCTATCCAACATTTTACAGATGAAATTCTTAAGAAAGATAAAAAAGGTGATAAATAAAAAAAGCCTGTCGAACGACAAGCTTTCTTTTGTATTAGAAATTATTTTTACTCTACTCGTTTTATAGTACAACCAATTGATTTTGTTTCTTGCATTTTTGGTGTTTCACCTTTTGCAACAGCCGCTAAGGCATCTTTTAAATAAGGAGTTTTTACAGCAGCAGCATCTTTTACGTTATCGTCAATAGCGCCTTTGTAGGTTAAACCTTTTGCGTTGAATAAAAAGCATTGTGGTGTACGTGTTGCACCAAAGGCATCAGCCACAGCGCTTTTCTCGTCAACTACGTATGCACATTTTAATGCTTGAGCGGTATAATATTTGCTCATTTCTTCAAAGCTGTCTGCTTCGGTGCGTTGAGCTTCGTTGCTGTTTATAATAATGCAACCAATGCCATTTTTTAAACAATAATCAGAATATTCTTTGATTCGCTTTTCGCTCAGCTTAACGTAAGGACAAGTATTGCAGCTAAAAATAACAAGTAATCCTTTTGCAGTTTTACTTTCTGCTAGCGAAACTGTTTTACCTGAAACATCTTTCATTTTTGCATCGGCCATTGGCAAAGCTGCGTTTAGGGCAAGTTCAGGACCTGCAGCAGGCTTCATAAATGAGAACAAGGTTACAACCAAGGCAACCAAAGCGGGATAAATAATTAGTTTTTTCATAGGTGAAAGTTACCCAAAAATTGTGTATCGCTCCAAGTAATGTAAAGGGTTTTAACATTTAAAACATCGATAATTTGTTAAAAGCATATCCTTCCTTAATATAGTGATGAGTAAATGGTAAAGACCAATTAATAATAATATAACATAAAGGAAGCCTTATAAAAAGACCTCTATTATAAATTTGGTTCTCCTTACTGTGAACACCCTACAAGCTTTATTCCAATTCTGGAATGGAGACCCTTGAACCGCTGTAAGAAGATCTAGGATCTTCAAAAAACAAAATTTGCCGATCATTTGAATAAAGGGTTAAGAATTACATGTTGGATATTGCAGCGGGAATAAAAAAAGTTTTAGTAAGTGTGATCTTACTAAGTGTTGTAAACACAATACAAGCACAAAATTTTATTAGATCAAATGAGTGGAAGAAGTATAGAAAGGAATTTTATGTTGGTATTGGTGCTGCAAACTTTTTAGGAGATCTTGGAGGTTTAGATAGAATTGGAACTGATCATAGCATTGTTGATCTGGAGTTGAAACAAACCGGGTTTTCTGCAGGAGCCGGATATAAATACAAACTGGCAAAGTGGTTCAACATTTCTTTTGGCATGCAATATCTAAAAGTAAGAGGCGACGATAAACTTACCGCCGAAATGTTTAGGAATAACCGCAATTTAAATTTTAAGTCGAACATATTTGAACTTGCCTATCGCATGGAATTGGTTTATATGCATAATACAGTTGGCAATAGATATGGAATAAAAAGAACATTTAGTAATAGGATGAAAACATCATCTTATGATCTGGCATTATTTGCAGGGATAGGAGGATTTTATTTTAATCCAAAAGGAAGAGATAAGAGTGGGAGATGGGTTGCTTTAAAACCATTGCACACAGAGGGACAAGGGCTATCCGGTGGGCCAAAACAATATAAGAATTATGCTATTTGTATTCCAATGGGCGTTGCTTATAGGTATTACATCGAGAGAGCTTGGTCCGTAGGCATAGAACTAACTTTCAGAAAAACATTTACAGATTATATAGATGATGTGAGCACCAGATATTATGATAAAGATGTTTTATCCCAAAATTATGGAACCAAGTCGTCACAAATGGCGGACCCAAGTTTAGGGAAAATTGCTGGAGCCACAGAACCCGATGCTTCAGGTGTTGGCGCTCAAAGAGGCGATAAGGATAAAGATTCGTATATGAGCGTTCAGTTAACCGTTGGGCATTTATTAAAGAACAAAAAGTATAAAAGAAAAAAGACAAGATTGAGAAGTAGATTTTGAAAATGAAATGATGAAAGTAAAATTATTTATAATGGTGATGCTTGCATGTGGATCTTTGGCCATTAGCCAAACCGTCATTTGTCAAGGATTTGAAGGAGCTGCGGGCACCTGGAGTTATACTGCCATAGGGAATGTGAATACAGAGCATGCACGAACGGGTGTAAATTCTTTACGTTTAGGAAGAGGAAATGGAGGTTCCGGCTGTACCGTTGGAACGGATGGCACAAGTGTTGTTTTTGATCCCGTAACCTTAATAGGCGCTAATTGCACAGGCATTTTTTCATTTTATCACCGAACGCAAACCATTGCTGGTATAGCTGCTTCTTTAGGATGTGCAGGCACCGGTGAAGGAATGGATGTTGGAGATGGATTTGCGGTGTACGGAAAATTTAATAATGGACCATGGAATTTACTCGATTCCTGGTCGGGAACTAGTAATACAGTTTGGACATGGGTAACAGCAGCTAATAATACCGGCACTCCTTGTGGAAGCATTAATCCTTTTCCTAATCCATACAATTACGTTGTTCCTGGCGGAACAACTTTGGCAGAGTTTAAAATACTAACGTTTAGTCAATCGAACTGCACAAATTTTTTAGCGGCCGTTACCGCCCAAACATCCAATGTTTACAATAGAGGAGATGAAGGATTTTTTATTGACGATGTTTGTTTTCAAACCTTCGCTCCTTGCACTCTTCCTGTGACGCTGAAAGATCTTACCGCTAAGTATTTTGATTCAAAAGTTGTTTTATATTGGACAACTGAAGCAGAAGTGAACAATGATCATTTTACAATTGAAAGAAGTAAGGATGGAATTTATTTTGAAGCTATTGGTAGGGTAAACGGTGCAGGCAGCACTTTGAAAGAGCAAAACTATTCTTTCACTGATAATGATCCTGACATAGAGGACATAGGTTACTACAGATTAAAACAAACCGACCTTAATGGTAATTACGGATATTCTAAAATAGTAAGCGTTGATCGAACGGGAGCATCGGATCTTGTGGTTTATCCAAATCCAAGCCAGGACGGTGTCTTTTTTATCATGACAGACTATTTTAGTAATACCAGTAACTTTTACGAGGTATTGGATTATTCTGGAAGGAAGGTGATTGAGCACAAAATACAAAGCAACAAGTCGGTACTTGATCTTAGTGGCAATGCAAAAGGACTGTATATTCTTAGATCAACTATAAATGGAAAAACCGCTTCTAAAAAAGTACTGTTTAATTAAGAATCCTATGTTAACACTCTCTTTACTTTTAACGCCTCTTAACAGGCATTTTTTGGCAAATTTACCTTATTGGACACTCCTGAACATATCCAGCAATTACCCAAACCTAAAAGAAGTTTTTTAGGAAGACTGTTCCGTTTTGTTTTTTGGATAGCATTCATTCTTGTTGTTTTAATTATCACGGCAATTTCGTTGGTTTACATTTACGAAGACGATGTAAAAGCGATTATCATCAAAGAACTTAATAAAAATTTAAATGCGGAGATCAAGTTAGATCCAAAAAACATTGAACTTACCATCATAAAAACGTTTCCCGATTGTGCTTTGGAGTTCAAAAACATTGCTTGCATGGAAGCCATTAAAAGCGAAAAACGAGATACATTAGTGTTTGCCAAAAGTCTTCAACTAAAATTTGACATTAAAGATCTGTGGAATAAAAAGTACGACATTAAAAAGATAAAGATGATCGATGCTTTTTGTCGTTTAAAAGTAAGCAGCAAAGGAAAACCAAATTATATTGTTTGGAAGGAAAACGAAGATACGATAAGTTCGAACGATAGCTTGAAATTTAACCTCGAGCAAATTGAATTTATAAATGTGGACATGAGCTATATTGATCTGCAATATAAAGTGCGAACGCAATTCAATATGAAGAAAGTAGATCTTTCGGGAAATTTTAGCGATACAGATTATGAATTGAAAGGTGAGGGAGATCTTTATGTAAATAAAGTTAGCGTAAAGAAGACAGATTACATTAAGAACAAAAGTGTAAAGTACAAAGCAGCATTACAAGTGAGCAAGGATCTTTATAAAATAAGAACCTGTGATGTTCACTTGAACAAAATGCACATTGAAACAAATGGCATGATGGTTTATGGAGATAGCCTGAGTGAATTAGATCTTGCTTTTAAAGGAAGGAATTTGGATATACAGTCTGTATTGTCGCTATTACCAGAATCACAAAAAGATCGTATCCGTGATTATAAAAGCGAAGGAAATTTTTACGTGAATGGCAACATGAAGTACAAAACTAACTTTAGTGTGAATGTGGATTTTGGAGTAAGTAATACAACCGTGGTTTATCAACCAAAAGATGCTAGGCTAACTAATTTGAATGCAAAGGGAAGATTTGTT
>CAYYUS010000060.1:0-2309 GCA_964474925.1 uncultured Akkermansia sp.
ATTCACCAATCGGAGCATTTGTATACGCTTTTGATTATGATGATATTGAAGATTACGATGAAGAAGTTGATTTTGAAGAAATGATGAATGACGACGAGTATCATGAAAAAACATATGATGAATTATATTCTTTAAGAGATAGTTTATATGATTCATATCTTGAGGTAAAAAAAGAAAGAGAAGAAGATGATAGAAACGGGTAAGATTATAAATGGGGATTGTATTGAGGTAATGAAAACATTTCCTGAAGGGTCTATTGTAATAGCATTGCCTCTATCGCTTCCTACACCGCCCGCGCTTTTGGCCCAAACTTCGGTACCCGAAGAATTTAATTTTACAATGAACACATCGCTTCCCGTGCCGGCATTTGTAAGAGTAGTGGTTCCAAAGTTGATGGTTGAACTTGCGAACGAACCTGTAATATAAACATTACCTGAAGCATCAGCGGCAATTCCGTTGCCAATGTCTCCTTCAGCACCGCCAAATGTTTTTGCCCAAAGTGCGGTTCCGGTGGCATCATACTTTACAACAAAAACATCGCCGGTACTAACTCCCGGATTAGTTAATGTTAGTGATCCAAATGTTATAGTTGCGCTGGAGTACCATCCTATCACATACAAATTTCCATTAGTATCAGAGGCTGTTCCTAATACTGCTTCGCTGCCGGCCGAACCTGCTCCTCTGGCCCAAAGCCAGTTTGTTGTTTGAGCTAAACTTTTTTCTGTTTGTAATGCAATTACAATGGTAAGAGTTAATGCAAAAATTTTAAATGGCGTTTTCATTTATAATGATGGTTAGTTTATTCTAATATAATACTTACTTCTAAACTCTTTTTTTTATTTTCAAAGATCACACCAACGCCTGAATTTGAATAATTAAAACCATTTGTATCGGTGTACCCTGCTTTTATAAAATACTTGCCTTTGTTCAATCCTTCTATTTTATAATTTCCACTCGCATCTGTTACTATAGTTTGATCAAATGTTGAAGTTGCTTCATTTGTTCCGTATGCGATCGACACCCAAGCCATTGGTGCAGCATCATTATTTCCACTCGTGCCATTTTTAAAGCGAATGGTTCCGCTAATAGTATTTTTACCACCTGGGCCGGTTTCTTTTTTTTTGCAGCCTCCAACGAAGGAAAATAGCATCAAAAAGCAAAGTGGTATGAGTAGTTTAATTTTCATTTTAATGATTCTTATAAAATTGTGCATTAAAACTAAAACTCATTTCATCGGCCACGTTGGTTGTCCATACACCATAAGTTTTATTATTGGCCGCAACTATATTTCCTGTTTGATCTGCAAGTTTTGGAACCGGAACCCATTGTACAGTTGATTTAGTGTCAACAAAATCGGAGCGTTTAAATTTTAACGTGGCACTAAACGATGCGCGATATCTATCATTCACCAGATCTCCATCATTATCAAAATCGCTAGTTCCATTATAAACCAAATACATGATCGCTGGTTTTACTATGGGTGTTCCATCGGCAAATCCACTTGGCGCGCGATATTTATTAAATCTTAGATTTCCAAAAACAACGTACCCTGTTCCCGATCTTACAAAACTTGTGCTTCTAAACCATGCCGAATCGCTATTTGGATTAGTCATCGTTTTCATGGTATCCAAATAGGTAACCCCCATATAACTGCGAATACAATTTCCAATAGCGTCTCTTCCGGGTTCGCCCGAATCAACAGATGACAATTGAACCCAGGCATTGATGCTGCATTTACTTAGATCAGACTCATTAAAAGAAAATTTTGGATTGAAATTGAAATTATTGAAACGACCGGTAAGCATTCCCGAAGACCAATCCAAATATCTAGTTTCCCAGTTCACATTGCTGTGCGCTTTATCAAAGGTCCACGAAATATCTACTAAGCCACTTCCTATAACAGGGGTATTGCTAAGTGGTGAAACAGAATCTTTTTTACGGCAACTAATAAAAGCTATTGTAGCGATCAAAAAAAGTGACAATACTATTTTAAGATTCTTAATGCTCATTTCAATGAAATTAAAGGTAATTCATTATTACTGATTAACAAAAATCAAATTGGGACTTTTAACAAGAAAGAGGATCAACCCTTTGGGAAATGGTGATAAAACAGGTTTAATACCCAACAACGTCTCTCACTTGCTTCAATTTTTCATTGGCAATTTTTGCAGCCTTGGCTTCACCAATACTTAATTCTTTTTCAAGTAAAGCTTCGTTATCCATTAACGAATTAAATGTTTCGCGCTCTTTTTTAAATTTATCTAAGATCAATTCAAACAAAGCCGTTTTTGCATGGCCATAACCAAAAC
>CAYYUS010000060.1:2319-9408 GCA_964474925.1 uncultured Akkermansia sp.
CCACCTTTTAAATAATTAGCACGTAAACTTTCGGTTTGTTCTTTGCTGCCAAGTAATTGGTATAACTTAAAAACATTATCTGTATTTGGATCTTTTGGTTCTTCTAATCCTTTGCTATCGGTAACAATAGTTCCAATTACTTTTTTAAGATCTTTTTCAGGTAAAAATATATTGATGAAGTTATTGTAAGACTTACTCATTTTTTGTCCGTCAATTCCAGGAACAACTTTCGTATCTTCGTTCACTAATACTTCGGGCAAAACAAAAACCTCTTTACCCATTTTATTATTAAATGCCGAAGCAATATCGCGCGTCATTTCTAAATGTTGCACTTGGTCTTTTCCAACCGGAACATAATTAGCATCGTACAATAAAATGTCAGCGGCCATTAAAACAGGATAAGTAAACAAACCTGAATTCACGTCGCTTAAACGCTCACTTTTATCTTTGAACGAATGCGCGTTTGCCAACATTGGAAAAGGTGTAAAGCAATTTAAATACCAAGTAAGTTCAGTAACTTGAGGTACGCGACTTTGGCGATAGAATAAATTCTTTTGTGTATCAAACCCAAAAGCTAACCATGTGGCAGTTACAGCTTTTGTACTTTCTCTAATAAACGCAGCGTTTTTTACACTGGTTAATGTGTGTAGGTCGGCAATAAAAAACAAACTTTCATTGCCCGGTTTTTTGCTTAACTCAATTGCTGGCATTATAGCCCCCAATATGTTGCCAAGGTGCGGAACGTTAGTACTTTGTATGCCTGTTAAAATTCGAGCCATAGTTTAATGAAGTAAAGGTATAATTTTATTGTCTACTTTTGTGTTCTGAAATGATAATTGTTAGAACGATATTAATGCCCCTGTGGAAGATCTGGTTTGCCCTATGTTTTGCCATTCCTTTCCTTATCCTTTTTCCCTTATTTTATTTTGCTTTAGTTACTAAACGCTTTGATATGGTATTTAAGCTCAAGCGTTTTTGGGCTCGTGTTATTTCACTATTCAGCATGTTGTATCCAAGCATAAAGTATACTTCTAAAAAATATCATCTACCAAAACCATGCGTCATTGTTCCAAATCATACCTCGTATCTAGATATTATTTTCTCACCATTTTATATTGATCATACCGCCGTTTACATGGGTAAGAATGAGCTACTGCAAATACCTTTGTTCAAATATTTCTTTGTGTATTTGGATATTCCCGTGAAACGCAAAAGTGCTACCGACGCGCACAGAGCATTTAAAAAAGCGGGCGATATGATCGATGCGGGAATTAGTACTGTTATTTATCCCGAAGGAACCATTGGTGATAGAGGGCATTTGAAATCGCTCAAGAATGGCGCTTTTAAGTTGGCTATTGATAAGCAAGTACCCATTGTGCCTGTTGTAAACTTAAATAATTGGTGGTTCCTCGAAAATGGAGGCTTTTTTAAAAGCAATGGTAGGCCGGGCATCCCACGAATAGTGGTTGGAGACCCAATAGAAACAAAAGGCCTCACCGAAAAAGACATGGAGGAACTTAAAAATAAAGTTCATACCTTTATAACTCAAGAATTAGACAAATTCAATGGCAAAAAAAATTGATATTAAAACGGTTGATGAAATTGCTCACTTGGCTCGTTTGGAATTTGACGACGAGGCCAAGCAAGGAATTATTACCGACATGAACCGTATGTTGGATTTTGTTGACAAATTGAACGAAGTAAATACCGATAACGTTGAGCCTCTTATTTACATGACACAAGAGCAAAATGTATTAAGAGAAGATGTTCCGCAAATAACACTCACCCAAAAAGAGGCCTTAAAAAATGCGCCTCAAAAAGACACCGATTACTTCAAAGCTCCTAAGGTTATTGATAATAATTAATGATGCTTTTTTAGATCTGCCATCATCGCACTATGTTTTGGCGTAATGATCACTTCTGCATAAGTAGAATCATTTTTAAATCCAATTTCAAACAACAGTTTTCCTTTGTAAGTATAAACCGATTTGTAACAAACGGTGGGGATGTTCAGCCGATCAAAATGTAATGTATTATATTCATTATAACATACTACCATAAGCGAATCGGTTTGTGAAAGTTTTCGCACTTTCATTTCATATTTTTTCCATTTGCCACGGTTAAGCTTTGGTAATTGAGGAACACAATTGTAATAGCTAAAAGTTAATCCCTGCAAACTATCGTTGTAGGCAAAATCTTCGGCGGGCACTAAATGTCCACGATCATAGCCTTTGTGCAAATAATCTTTATCTGATAATGTGAGATGCGTTCCAACAAAATGATCGTTCTCTCGGCTGGCACTTCCTCCGCCCTTATATAAGGTATACGTAACCGCAACGGGTTGTTTTAGAAGTGTATTGAAGTAACTTTTGTAAATACCTTTATGAATAATAGTATCATAATGAAGTTGCGCGCTTAGCGTACCAACAAAAAGAAAAAGGAACCATTTTAGCATTTAAAAATGATCAGGAAGTTTGAACAAGCTTTGCTTTGAGGCGAAGAAAAAGAGTTTTTAATTGTTTCCTGAAAATAAAAGCAAGCATAAGGTATGGAACGGCCATAAGGTATAAAATACCCGAATTCAAACTGCGCGCCATAGATTTTGGATCGTTCTTTAAGCCACTTTCAGCTGCTTGTTTACACATAGCACACTGAGCTTCGGAAATAGTAGGAATTAAGATAATAAGTAGAACAAAAAAGAGAACTATGTAATAAGGCTTTCGCACTATTGATCAAATTTTTTGTATTCTGCAGGAACCTCAAGTTTCGAAGCTTCCACTTCGCTTTTCGTGATCTTAACCATCTCCAATTTTGATAACATTTTGTTATCCGAGATCTGTCTTTCTTCACTCATAAACGGCATCGATCCTTTTGATAAACCTTTGATCTTGCCAAAGTAAATACTTTGTTTATCCTTACGATTCCACAATTCCATCATTGGCATGAAGAAATCGAAGCTTTCGGTAGCAATGTAATAGGTAATTATAGTATTTTCTTCTGTATTTTTTACAGTGTACTCAGTACATTTTACGCCATTAATAACTTTGCCGGCTTTTCCTTTTTTTACATCACATTTACCCTTCATTACAGGAGGGATCTCGCTTTTTTGATCGCCCCAAACTTTACGTTTAGGATTTACGAATTTTATGGTTTTTTCGCCAAGGTCAAAAATGAAGCTGCCTTCAATATTATTGCCTCTTTTGGCATATTGGTCAAGTTTTATTTTTTTATCCTTAACCCAATAGGTATTCAGGGTAGTGTCTTTAGTGGTATAATACTTAAACTCGATCGAGCCTGCGAACTGAGAAAAAGAGCTTAAAAATGCTAATCCAAAGAATACGGTAAAAAACGATTTCATACTATTAATTTTGTATGTAAATTTAGGAAATTAATTCAGTTTTTCTATTAAAAAATGAAAGATAATTCACAAAATTTGGGCAAAAACGGCGAACAGGAGGCTGTTAAATATTTAGAAAAGAAAGGATTGAAGATCATAGAATTAAATTGGCGTTTTGGTAAGTTGGAAGTAGACATTATTGCTAAAGATAAAGACGAGTTGGTTATTGTGGAGGTTAAAACCCGCGCCACCGATGCCTTTGGAGAGCCCGAAGTGTTTGTGGATAAGAAGAAACAGAACCGTTTGATAAAAGCCGCCAATGCGTACATCCATATGGTTGATTTCAATGGCGAAACTCGATTTGACGTGGTTTCGGTACTCGAAAAGAACGCTCAATTAGTGGTAAAACATATCCCAAATGCCTTTGCCCCCTCCATTATCTGATAAAGGATAAAGCCTCATTTCCAAGATAAGTTTAGTATCTTTGCAGCATCATGGCATATAATAAACCGGGAGGTAGACCCCGCATTTCTTCAGCGGGTAAAGGCAAGGCAAAACCTACCAGAAGTAAAGACAAATTTTCCTCATCATCAGATAAGGATAGCAGCAAAGGTTCAGAAAAGAAATTCAGAAAACCGTATTCAGAAAAAGATAAAAAACACCGCTCTGAAGGAGAAGGTGGTTTTTCGCGCTATAAAAGATCGGGAGATGACGACAAAAAGGGAAAGTATAAAAAAACTGACTCTTACGGAAAAGATAAATATTCATCTTCAAAGGATGGGGATAAAAAACCTAGGCGTTCATACGGGGATAAAGACACAAAATTTAGATCCGATAAAGGCGAAGGAACTTCAAAATATAAAGCAAAAGACGATTCGGGGTTTGAGCGCAAACCAAAATTCGAAAAGGATGATTCGTTTCGCAAGAACGATAAATACAAAGGCGACGGAGAAAAACGCTCGTACAGTAGATCGAGTTCGGATGGCGATAAAAAACCTTACAAAAGCGATAAGTACAAAGACGACGGAGAAAAGCGGTCTTACAAAACCGACGATGATAAAAAACATCACCGTCCGTTCACAAAATCATATGGTGATAGCTCTGAGAAAAAACGCACATACGATAAATCTTTTTTTGATAAAAGCGAAAAGAGATCGGATAGTGACGATAAGCCCTTCAAGAAAAGATCAAATGAGTTCACAGAAGAAAAACGCTTTAAGCATGATGATCTAGAAGAAGGAAAAGCATTTAAAGGTCATAGCAAAGACAAAAGCGATTTTAATGAAGGCAAGTTCAGAAAAAATAAATTTGGCAAGGATAGTAGTTCAAAGTCGTATAAAAAAGATGATGATGGAACAGTGCGTTTGAATAAATATTTGGCTCACGCAGGAATTTCTTCACGTCGCGAAGCTGATATATTGATCAAAGGCGGAACCGTAAAAGTAAATGGCGTTGTGGTTGATCAGATGGGTTATAAAGTAAAACCGGGAGATGTGGTTACTTATGCCGATTCAACGATTAAGAATGAACGCAAAGTGTATTTGCTTTTGAATAAGCCAAAAGATTTTATCACAACAACCGATGATCCACAAGAACGCAGAACGGTAATGGAATTAGTTCGTCCTGCATGTAAAGAACGTATTTATCCTGTAGGAAGATTGGACAGAAACACAACAGGTTTATTGTTGTTTACCAACGATGGTGATATGGCAACAAAACTGATGCATCCAAAACATGAGATCCGTAAAGTATACCATGTTACTTTAAGCAAACCATTAAGAGGAGAAGATTATAAAACCATAAGTGAAGGTTTTGAATTGGAAGATGGTCCTGTAAAAGTGGATGATATTGCATATGTTGGTGAAGGAAAAAAGGAAGTAGGACTTGAAATTCATAATGGACGTAACCGTATCGTCCGTAGGTTATTTGAACATTTAGGTTATGAGGTATTGAAACTGGATAGAGTATCTTATGCAGGACTTACAAAAAAGGACCTACCGCGCGGTAAGTATCGTTTTTTAAGTGATAAAGAGATCTCGTTCCTAAAAATGTTGGGATAGGATAATTTGAAAATAAAAATTTCGTTATATATTTGATATATGTGTGGAATAGTAGGATACATTGGAAAAAACAACGCTTACCCTGTTTTGATCAAGGGTTTGCAAAGGCTCGAATACCGCGGTTATGATAGCGCCGGGGTAGCTTTAATTAATCCTGAGGGCGCACTTTCTGTTTACAAGAAGAAAGGAAAAGTAAGCGAACTTGTTGCCAACAACAAGGAAAAAGATCTGAGTGGAACTATTGGAATTGGTCATACCCGTTGGGCAACGCACGGCGAACCAAATGATGTTAACTCACATCCTCACCGCTCTAATAGCAAAGAGATCGTATTGATACATAATGGTATCATTGAAAATTACGCTTCTATAAAAGAGCGTTTAATAAAGCGCGGACATAAATTTGAATCGCAAACAGATACCGAAGTGTTGGCGCATTTAATTGAGGATATTCAAAAAGCAGAAGGAATTAAATTAGGACACGCGGTTATTGCTGCTTTAAAACAAGTGATAGGCGCTTATGCAATTGTAGTGATGGATAAAAATGATCCTGACACTTTAATAGCTGCGAAAAAAGGAAGTCCAATGGTAATTGGTATTGGCAACAACGAGGATTTTTATATTGCATCAGATGCCTCGCCAATTGTTGAGTACACAAAAAACGTAGTGTACATGGAAGATGAGCAAGTTGCTATCATTCGCCGTGGAAGAGAATTAAAGATCAGAAATTTAAAGGACAAAGAGATCACACCTTACGTTCAGGAGTTAACTATTGAGTTGGAAGCTATTGAAAAAGGAGGGTATGATCACTTTATGTTGAAGGAAATTTACGAGCAACCACGCTCAGTAAAAGATAGTATGCGTGGACGTTTAATTGCTTCTGAAGGGAAAGTACAGTTAGGCGGAATTGTTGATTACGAAGGAAAATTTAAAAATGCCAAGCGCATCATTTTTATTGCTTGCGGAACTTCATGGCATGCAGGTTTGGTAGGCGAATATTTGTTTGAAGAATTTGCCCGCATACCGGTAGAAGTTGAATACGCTTCTGAGTTTAGATATCGTAATCCAATTATTTATGCGGATGATATTGTCATAGCTATTTCACAAAGTGGAGAAACTGCAGATACTTTAGCTGCTATTGAATTAGCAAAAAGTAAAGGCGCAACAATTATTGGCGTTTGTAATGTGGTAGGTTCATCTATCCCTCGCGCATCGCATGGCGGAAGTTATACGCATGCAGGTCCAGAGATTGGCGTAGCTTCTACAAAAGCATTTACAGCGCAAGTAACCGTACTAACTTTAATGGCATTACACGTAGCGCGCTTGCGTTCATCCATGTCTGAAAGTCGTTATCGTCAAATGTTGTACGAAATGGAAGCTATTCCAACTAAAATAGAAGAAGTATTAAAGCTAAACGATCAGGTTAAAAAAATTGCAGCAGAGTATAAAGACAGCACTAACGCTTTGTATTTGGGTAGAGGTGTAAGTTTTCCTGTTGCATTAGAAGGCGCTTTAAAATTAAAGGAGATCTCGTACATACACGCCGAAGGTTATCCGGCTGCAGAAATGAAGCACGGACCAATTGCTTTAATTGATGAAGAGATGCCCGTATTTGTTATTGCAACAAAGGGCGCCAATTACGAAAAAGTAGTTAGCAATATTCAAGAGGTTAAAGCGCGTAAAGGAAAAATTATT
>CAYYUS010000061.1:0-9384 GCA_964474925.1 uncultured Akkermansia sp.
TGTAAATTATTTCTAAAGTAACCCTTACCATTTTCGATTAAACCAAAAACACCTTTAGTTTCAGGATAACCAATGCAACTTGGCTCATATCCTTTTAGGTCTTCAAAACGACTTTGTGTAAAAGCAACTGCTTCTAAAGCACCTTTTGGAATAGAAGGGTTGATTAGGTAGGCTTTTTTGAAGATAGATGCGAATTTATTTTCGGGAAAGATGTTCTCTTTACAAAATGCGGCAAAGAAAGAGAAACAAAGAATAATTAATAATGTCTTTTTCATTTTTTTTAGTTACGCGAATTTAATCAATTTAAGACCCTAAATTGGGGGCTTAACAATTTGGCAAAATCTTTAAATTGATTTAGACCATGGAAGTTATTAAGACCCTAGTAAGATCAGGCTTTTCAGCCCTTTCCCAAGAGTAATTTATAAGCTTCTTGATAGGGGTTTAGAACAGCTTTTTTACTCAGTTCATTGAGTTTTTTACCGATTTGATGTGCCTCGTAAAATTGCTTTACAACTTCCGTATTCAAAGTTTCCTTTAAGATATCGATCAGTTGATCTTTTCGTTTTTTATTGAAATAACCATTTGTGCTCGAAAAGTTCTTGTACGAATCGATCAATTGATAAACTTCTTTAATGCCGGTATTGTTTACGCTCGAACATAATTCCACTTTTGGGATCCATCCACTTTCGCTTGGTGGAAATAAATGAATGGCATTAGCATATTCGGCTTTCGCGATCTTTGCTTTTTGCACATTATCACCATCGGCTTTTGTTATAACAATACTATCGGCCATTTCCATAATACCGCGTTTGATGCCTTGTAATTCATCGCCGGCACCTGCAAGCATTAATAGTAAAAAGAAATCCGTCATTTTACTCACAGCAATTTCGCTTTGACCAACACCAACCGTTTCAATTAAAATAAAGTCAAATCCGGCTGCTTCACATAATAAAATTGTTTCGTAAGTAGCGCGCGCAACTCCACCTAATGATCCTGAACTTGGTGTAGGACGAATAAAAACATTTGGTTGCGCCGAAAGAAATTCCATGCGGGTTTTATCTCCCAAAATACTTCCCTTGCTTTTTGAACTGCTTGGATCAATTGCTAAAACAGCAATTTTATGCTTATGTTCTAAAAGTTCTTTTCCAAAACTTTCAATAAAGGTGCTCTTGCCAACCCCCGGCACACCTGTGATCCCGAGCCTGAACGACTTTCCAGAATGGGAAATAATTCCTTCAATGATCTCTGCAGCTAAAGTGTGATGTTCTGAGTTTGTAGATTCAATAATGGTAATAGCTCTGCTAAGGATAGAAATATCACCTTTTAAAACGCCGTCAATGTAAAATGAAGCATTTGTTTTATGATCGCTGAATTTATTCAAAACGTAAATGTTTTACCGAAATGCCTTTGTTTTGTAATTCTTGCAAAGATGCAACGCCAATACGTAAATGTTCTTGTACGTAACCATCGGTTACTAATTTATCGCTTTGTTCGGTTTTTACACCATCGGCTGTCATGGGTTGATCGGTAACTAGTAATAATGCGCCAGTTGGAATTTCATTAAAAAATCCGGCACTAAATACAGTTGCTGTTTCCATATCAATGGCCATGCAACGCAATTTGCGCAAGTAAGTTTTAAATTCCTCATCGTGCTCCCAAACTCTACGGTTGGTTGTATAAACTGTTCCTGTCCAATAATCCTTATTACTTAAACGAATGGTATATGAAATTGCTTTTTGTAAACTAAAGGCGGGTAGGGCAGGAACTTCGGGTGGAAAATAATCATTACTGGTTCCTTCTCCTCTTATAGCGGCAATTGGTAAAATAAGATCGCCAATATTATTTTTCTTTTTTAATCCGCCACACTTCCCTAAAAAAAGCAAAGCTTTTGGCTTGATGGCAGAAAGCAGATCAGTTATTGTTGCAGCGCTTGCACTCCCCATTCCAAAATTAATGATGGTGATATTATTAGCAGTAGCGCTACACATGGGTTTGTCCAATCCTTTTACCTCTGCATTATATTGCTTGGCAAATAAATGAACGTAATTGGTGAAATTAACCAAGAGGATATATTCTCCAAACTCGTTGAGCGGAACACCGGTATAGCGAGGCAGCCAGTTGTTTACAATTTCTTCTTTGGTTTTCATTTTTTGCTTGTATTTTTAATAGCAGTTTTACTGCTACTTCTTATAAGTAAAGATATTTAAAATTAACGAAAAACCCTGTTCCCCGAGCTAAAATATCCACCCTTTAATATCCGTTTAAAAGAAAGCGGAAAGGATAAGCTATTGGTTTTTGATGCTATTCGGAAAAAATGGCTGCAGCTTACACCCGAGGAGTGGGTGAGACAACATGTAGTTAATTATTTTATCACTCAACAAAAATACCCCGCATCACTTATTTCTTTGGAAAAGGAAATTGAACTTAATGGGGTGAAGAAAAGATATGATGTTGTGGTGTATACCAAAGAATTAAAGCCGTTTATTATTGTAGAATGCAAAGCTCCAGGCGTTGAACTTTCGCAAGAGGTTTTAGAGCAGGCCTCACGTTATAATTTGATATTGAATGTAGAGTATGTTTTTATCACGAACGGACTAAAAGATCAGCTTTATAAGGGTGGAGTAATCTCAAATAATTTACCGGGCTTTGATGAGATGTAACATCATAAAAAAAGCCTGTTGTAAAAACAGGCTTGGAATTTTGCAGCTTATTTAATTAATTATTTAGCATCACCGGCATCACAAGCATTAAAAGATCCTCCGAAGGATTAGCTTTATTGTTTGGTAAAATGATCCCTGCGCGGTTTGGAGCGCTCATCTCAAGGATGATCTCATCGCCTTCAATATTACTTACCATTTCTATCAAGAAACGTGAGTTAAAGCCAATTTCCATGTCCTCACCAATGTATGTGCAAACCAAACTTTCATGACCTTCGTTTGCAAAATCAAGATCCTCTGCATTAATGGTTAATTGGCTTCCTGCAATTTTTACACGAATTTGGTGGGTTGCTTTATTGGCAAATACGCTGATACGTTTTAACGCGCCTAAGAACGCTAAACGATCAACAGTTAATTTATTTGGATTTTGTTTTGGAATTACTGCTTCGTAATTAGGATATTTTCCATCGATCAAACGGCACATCAAATTCACATTACCAAAACTGAATAAGGCGTTTGTTTTGTTGAATTCTACTTTTACCGCATCATCAATCCCTGTAAGCAAACTCTTTAAAACATGCAATGGTTTTTTTGGCATGATGAAAGAAGCGGAAGCTCCGGCCTTTGCATCATTACGAATATAACGAACTAATTTATGCGCGTCGGTTGCAACAAAAATAGAATTACTCTCGGTAAACTGGCAATACACGCCATTCATTACAGGGCGAAGATCATCGTTACCTGTAGCGAAAATAGTTTTATTTATAGCCGAAGCTAATACATCACTTTTAATTACAATAGAAGATTGTGATTCGATCTTAGCCATTTTTGGATAATCATTTCCGTTATGACCGCTAATGCTGTAATCGCCATTCTCTGTTTTTATTTTGGTAGAGAATTTTGTTTTATCAATAATGAATGAGATCGGCTGCTCCGGCAAATTAGAAAGTGTTTCCATTAATGTTTTTGCGGGGATGGCAATGGTGCCACCTTGCGATGATTCAACTTTTACCGAACTGGTAATTGCTGTTTCCATATCACTTGCCGAAACGGTTAACTCACCTCTGTCGATCTCAAACAAAAAGCAATCTAATATTGGAACGGTATTATTTGTTCCAAGAACACCACTGATGGCTTTTAAATGTTTAAGTAAAGTAGAGGCTGAGACAACAAAATTCATATCGCTTATTTTGTAACAAAATTAAGCTTACCGCATAACTGGGGGTTTTAAAGCACCGATAGTTTTAAGCTACTTTTTAACAGGTGCAGTAGCCTTAAAATACTCGGTTGTAATGAATAATTTACCAAATACAAAGTATTGAATAGTAGCCCATTCTTTTTTATCATCAAAATTCACATAAAGTCTGTCGGGGTCGTACTTGTAGCGAACGCCATATTCCAAATTACGCTTAGAAGGCGTGGGTTTGAAATAGAAAAAATAATTATGCTTTTTATCGTTCTTGTCGGTTAAGGTAAAACTTGCAAAAGGTTTGCCTTTTTTACTCAGCGAATCAATTGTGGGTTTGTCTGAGTCGGTAAAAATTGCTTCACAATTGAGATTTAAAAAATACGCCAGGTATTGTTTCATGTTCAATTCCTCAAAGGGCAGTTTGTTGCCTTTATGATCGCTTAATTCAAATTTCTTTGTGGTTAAAATGTCGATCACAAAGGAAGAATCGGGTTTTACCATGTTAGAATATTCAATGCGCTTTAATTGATCAGGCGAAAAATTGATCACCGATAGATTACGCCAAAATTTTTCTTCAACAATATAGCGCGTATTTAAATAACCGGTAAAACCGGGGATAAATACAATAAAAGGGTCAGCGTAGTTATCACCACTTTCAATATCCGTTAGCAACATATGTGTGCCTTCGCCATCCGGTGTTTCGTGTCCAACATAATATTGTTTTATAAGTTCGTCCTTTGCGTAGATCTCAACTTTTATGGCTCTATAAGCCAAAACCTTTAAAGCTGCTTCTTTGGCCTGCCTGGCAACCGGGTGTTTTACTTCAATATTCTTAATGGTTTCTAATAAAGTAAGTATCGCATCCGGGCGAACATAAAATTTATCATTCACCATCCAACCTTTTGGCGTTCGCACAACGGTACATTGTTTACCATTCTTATCGACCATAAATATTTTGGTGATAGAAGCTGTGTCTTTAACTTTAAAATTTCGCGAGTCCTCATCCAATGTACCTGAACCACCTTTTTTCTTGAAAATAAGAATGGAGCCGATGATAAGAGCAATCAGTACAACAATGGTAATAAGCGATGAGCGTTTCATTCAGCGCTAAAGATAAAGAAAATTAAGAAAGGAGGTATACCCAGTTATAATAAGGAATCTGCCAGATATGATTAAAACTCGCTGCGTGTATCAAATAAGGAGTTAGCAAGTCGGTTATAACGTAATGATACCTCAAAGCCGCCTTTGCTGTTGCTAGCTGATTTGTATCCCGAAATATTCACGTCGTACGACATACCAATAGCATAATCGCCAAGTTCAAGTATTACTTTTGGGATCAAAGCATCTTTTGAGCGGTAGTATAATCCAAATCCAATGGCATTTTGAGTTTTTTCGCCAGTTGTTTTGGTGCCTGTTGCTAAGCGTACTTTAATATAACTTCCGGTAACAAATTCATAAGCTCCACGGATCTTATACTCGGCAGGGATAGACTTGTCTTTTTTACCTTGTTTTTGAATAACGAAAGCAGGGGCTAATGTAAAACGAGTGTCTTCAAAATCGATGTTTGTGAATAATGAACCAACTAATCTGATTGGTAAACGGTAAACAGAACCCGCTGCAAATTCTTGTTTTGGCCTGTTTAAATGGTAAGCCGCTAATCCGATCCTAACTTTTGTAACATCATCATGGTCGGTGTCAATTTTAACCGAACTTGCTTCGTAAGCAATTCCCATTCCAAGATCTGTGGTAGTATAGTTGCGGAAAACTGAATTTTCTCCTGAGTTAGCTTCAGGATCAATTGCATTTCCGTCAAATTGGGAAGCGTAGGTAAGTTTAGTATAATCTGCGGTATTACCAATGGCGCCACCATAAAGTCCTGCACACAAAACACTCTTCTTGCTCAATTTTACTAAACCGCTAATGTTAACCATGGCGTGCGTTTTAGTTAATTTGGCAGCACCGGCTCTGTCTTGAAATATCACCAATCCTAAACCTAAGAATGCTTTTCTTCTTTTGCTTTTAAACAAGCCTGCATCTACTGAAAGATTTGCAGTTTGAAATGCTTTCCCCATTGATTGCCATTGGTTACGATAGTTCACTATGGCTCTAAAATACCCGGGAAAGAAACCTGTATTTGCAGGATTCAATAAAAGAGGAACCTCACTTATTTGAGAGAAGTGAATATCCTGCGCTTTTGTTTGCAAAGCACCTGTTAAAACAAAAACTACTAATATGATTCTCAATTTTTTCATAATACCTCTTTTAGATCTTATCTCACTAATGTTACGTTACCTTTATATTCTTTTGGTTCGTTGTATACGTTGTTGAACGTAATATGGTAAGCGTATACTCCTGTTTGTGCTTGCGCGCCATTAAAGTTTCCATCCCAACCAACCGTTGGATCGGTGCTTCTAAACACTTCCTGTCCCCATCTGTTCCAAATACGGATCTCAAAATTGCGTGAATATTTTCCGCTACCTAAAATACCAAACACGTCATTTTTACCATCGCCATTTGGAGAGAAACCCGAAGGTAGTGCAGCTTCTTCTTTTCTATCGGTGAATACGGCAACAACCTTTTCTCCCATTGGATGACCGAAATTGATCCCAATGGAATCTAAACTTAAAGGCCTGTTATTTGTTTCAACATGATTCTCTAATTCCCAATGATCAAATACAAATGTGGTATCAATTGGTTTTGCTTTAAAGCCCATTTGCCCAATGAAATATTTACCCGACCAAAGGTAATACGGTAATACGTTTGTGTTTAACTTAACTGTTCCAGCATCAGTTGGACGTACATCCACTGTTATATCGTAAGGACCAACTAAACCATAACAACTTACTGTATTAAATGCAGTAGCCATAAATTCGCAACGATTAGTAATAGCACGTTTTAGCATCGACATGTTAGTGTCCCAAAGATCTGCTTGCGTTACAAATGCTCCAGGAAGAGGAATGGTACCCGGATCTTCATGTTTCTTGTATTCGTTTCTATAAAGATTATTGAGGGTTTGCCAGTGAGCTAAAATTTCGGTACAACGTAATGGGCCATTCAAAAGATCTTGATAGCGCATCAAATAATCTCTTCTGAATTCAGCATTACCGCCATTCTTATTCATGAGGTTATTAAAAATGATCCCTTGGCCATTATAGGCATTAGGGCTTAATGCATAACTCGCTTGCGAAATTGCGCATGGACTGGTTACTGCCGTGTTATAGGAAGTGCCTTGAGTCACATAGGTATACTGGAAAGCTGATGGCATATTCCAAATGTACTGATGCCATCTTCCTCCGCTAGTAAGGGTATTAGAACCTTTTGCCATAGCAATATTGTAACGGTACAATTCAGAATTTTGACAATAGCTATTCAAAATACTCCAATCAATAAAATTAGGGATATCCATTCGGCCCTTAAGGGTGGTATAGTATTGATTGGGTGGATTAAGTGTTGGAGCATTGAACGGATAACCCGAAGCAAATGTGTAAAGATCGGATGCAGGAGCACCTTTCCAGTTATTAGTAGAGGTATGAGTTTGCACAGATCCTTCACCGTTATGATAGAACAACATAGTTGTTTTATCTTTTGCAGTTTGCTGATTGTAGTGTGCTTCGTAATCAGGATCCATTACCTCCTTAAAGTTATAGGTACCCATATATCTGGCGTTTATAAATACCGCAATAGGTTTGTAATGTAAAGGGTTTACTTTCATTAACCATGATTTTCAATAAACTTGACATTTTCAAATTATTTTTAGCAGCTAAAGTTTGCACGAACACATCTCTTAATCCTGTGCCCATTGATCCGGGTGTTGGGTCATTCGAATGTGATTCGAAATCACCACCATAAACATCAAGAGAAGTAAAGAGTGTACGTGTACTAACTCCTAACTCAGGCACGTTGAATATTTGATTTTCAAAATTACAACCAAAACCACGTCTATCATCAATGCTTAGATTGAAACCTTTTTGCGCTACAAGCCATGATTCGTTGATAGGCTTTGACATCGAACTATAACCTTCGGTAACAAAACGGTTCAAGCCTTTTGACTGTAATTCGTAATATTCCGCATGAACTGTCATGGCCGGCGTTCCTACTTGGAACCAAAGCGGTGGCATAGCAGGTGGTAATGTTGCATTGCTTGCATCAATAGCTAATGAAAGAACACCAAATTTGTTTGAGAAATCGGGTTCAAGAACACCTGGTTCACAGAAGTAGGAATTGGTTTCGCAAAAACTTGGTAGATAATTTAACTCGCAATATCTGGGAGGTGTAACAGGCGTAACAGTATAATTGGTTTGAGGAAACGTTGCAGCACGATACATGATCATTTGTGTTGGTGGCTGCAATAATGGTGATGCAGGATCGTAGTATTGCTGAGAGTTTGTATTAACCGGCCCCCAAGGATTTGGAGCATTAGGCCAAGGGAAAGACCCGTCGGTCGTAAAATAAACTGTATAACAGGAAGTGTCGATCGGAACTCCCGGCGCAATATGATAGATCTCAAATGTTGGTGAGCTTACGGTTGCAATTCCAGGAGATTCGGTAAATAAGGGCTTTGGACAATAGTCGATATACGCGCTCAGATTATTTACGGCAGAAAATGTAGGCGCCGTATAAACTCTCCATCCTTGAACACCAACTGTTACGTAATCAGAAACAGGTGAATTTAAACGTCCACGTGTATGGTTCTCTTGGGTAGCTTGCACAAATATTGAATCGCGAACCACACCATTTGGCGCTGTTAAAATGATCCACTGATTTTTACACTGATCAATTGTAAAATTGGTGTGCATATGATGCAAGCCATTTACTATTTTAGTTTCGTTACGGCCACTCATCCAAACGATCGAGAACATCCCTGGCGTCATAGTGAACGTTGATGGAAATTGCCATTTTTTGAGGTTGAAGCGGTCGTTACTTAGGTAATAACCCGATAAACTAACCGATGCGGTAAAGTTATTGTAAAGCTCTATCCAGTCAGAAGGTTTGAAGTAATTATCTAAATTAGAATTACTGGTATTTGTAACCTGATACTCATTTAAGCAAATGGCAACACCTGACTGAGAATAAGTGAGTTTTGTAAAAAAAGTAGATAGCAAAAACAGGAAAATATAAACCCCTTTAAATCTTGGCATTTGCATAAATTTTAGATGTTAAAATAAATCAATTCAAATATACTAAGCTATACGCTAAAACCCAAAGAAAAGTTGGGTTTGGGGTCAATTTTGTTAAATATTACCTGTTAATTTAATTAATTATCTCGTACCTTTGTCTTTTCCTTAATTT
The DNA here is from genome assembly GCA_964474925.1 of uncultured Akkermansia sp. Taxonomy (GTDB): domain Bacteria; phylum Bacteroidota; class Bacteroidia; order B-17B0; family Aurantibacillaceae; genus Aurantibacillus. The sequence goes on from CAYYUS010000061.1 coordinate 9,136, forward strand.
CCTAGATGAGCGAAGTTATCAAACACGAATTAGGCGTAGCTTTTATAAGGCTCTAAAAACCTAAAGGTTACTACAAGGAAAAGTACGGTTCGGCTCGATACGGTTTGCATAAAATGTACCAGATCATGGAAAAAATGATCAACCGTGGGCAAGATGGGGCCGGAATTGCTACCGTTAAGTTGGATACAGAGCCCGGAACTACCTATATTGATCGCCATAGATCCATTGAACACAAAGCGGTACAAGATA
>CAYYUS010000062.1:0-9322 GCA_964474925.1 uncultured Akkermansia sp.
CTCAATTTTAGTACAAATTTTAAATAGAAATACAAATGAACAATTCAGAACAAAACCCCCAATCTTGCCAAACCGATGTTAGGCGAAGTATTCCTTGGACACAAGACGAAATTGACTCTTTAATGGGTTATGAATGGGCAGACGATTCAGAAACATTAGATGAACGACTTGACCATGCAAGATATATGAACCATTATGAAAGTGGTTGTAACTACCCAAGCAGAAGTTTGTCTGCTGTTAGAAAGAAGTTTTATGAGGAATGTAAGAAACGAAAGGCTGTTTAATATTTCGCCTAACTTACTTATTGGAGAATAAACACCTACAGCGCAATGTCAATAATAACAATACAATATGCTATGGAATACGAACTGCGGTTTGCCCCTCATTACAAGTGGACAAAATTCGGTAGGTGTTTTAATGGCAAAACAGGTAGAGAAATATCCCAATGCTACAAATCAAGATGTATAGGTTATTACATCCAAGGGCGGTTTTATTCATTACGCCATTTAAGAAATGAATTACAAAAAATAGAAAAAACAATAAACCCTTTTTAAAACATGGAACAAAAATTCAAAGAACTCATTAACCTGGTGCATGAAACCAGAGCAGCGCAAAACAATTATTTTAAGGTGCGTACACAAAGCAACCTATCCAAAGCCAAACTACTAGAGCATAAGCTCGACAAGTTTGTAGAACTTTATTACCAAGAACCCCAAAAACCAACCCAAACCAATTTATTTTAACCAATGCCCCAACTCCCAAAACAAGATGCCATACTATGGAAAGCCAATTTGCTAAGAACACAAGCAGGCGATTCTGTACAGCGTAAAGCTGAAGCAATAGACAAAATATGTAAAACAATATCATTCGTGAAAAATGATATTGTCCGCGATAACTACACCAGTGTAGTTTCCAAATCTTTTAAAGAAAAAATAAAGTTCTTTACTGATCGTGTACAGCAAAATCTTAAAACAATAGAAGATGCTGCCTCCGGTGATGATGAAGAAATTGAAGAAACCAATTACCGTTTCCCCTCTTTTTTTACCAACGAAAACAAAACCGAAATGTTTAAAATGGGTTTTACTCAAACCTATGAGGAAAAATCTATTTCCAAAACTGGTATTTATTTCCTAACCAAAGAAGGTGCAGTGTGTGTAAGCAACTCCACTATTAAACCTCTTTTCCATGTGGTAAGTCCAGACATCAACCAAAACAAAAAACTATTTGCCCTGCAAAATGCTTTCGAAAAAGCGGAATTGGACATAGAAGCTGCAGCAACGCTTTCTGTAGAAAGATTCAATGCCATTATTAATGCCAAACATAACTTTATGTTTCATGGCAACAGTGTGCAGTTAAAAAGAATAATGGAACACTTGGGGTACAACGTGCCACGATGTGAAGAAGTAAAGATACTTGGCTGGCAGCCCGAAGGCTTTTTTGCTTACACTGACAAATTTATAAGCAAAGGCGAACTGGTGGAGCTGAATGAATATGGAATAGGTAGCCACAATGATAGAATGTATTTTTCGCCATCGCAATCCATCCTGTACAAAAATAACCGTGCTGATGACAATACCTATGAATCATTAAAGTACCTGAACTTTAAACAATCGCCAGTAAACTTCGAAAAGTGGAGCCAGCTGATGGTGAATGCCTACGGTATAAATGGTATCTATGCAGTATCCTATATTTTTATAGCTTGTTTCCGTGATTTGGTTTTGAGAATTGATGGAGTATGCCCTCACTTTTATGTGTGGGGTGCACCAGGAAGTGGTAAAAGTAAAATGATGGAGAGTATGAGCAGTTTCTTCTTTAGCGAAAAACGCTCGTTTGCTGCCAACTCAGGAACCGATTTTGGCTTAAGTAGATTTTTGGAAGTATTTCGTAATACTTTCCATTTCATTAATGAGCTGGACGAACAGGATATAAAACCACAATGGTTGCAATGGTTTAAAGGAGCGTATGACAACGAGGGCAGACAAAGAGGAAAAGGCGGCAGTAAAAACATGACCGAAACCATGAATGTGAATTCTGTGCTTGGATTTGCGGGACAAAAGATTGTAAATTCAGATGATAACGCCCTGCCAATGCGTTGCATTATTCGTAACTTTAGAACTATGGAGGACAAAGAAAGAAGTGCCACACAGTTGGATGCCTACAGCACCCTAAAGAAAATGGAAAGCGATGGTGGTTTTAATTCGTTACTGGTGGACATAATGGGGCTGCGTGAAGAATTTAAGATTCACTATCACCCTACTTTTTCTGAAATATTTGTAGAAGCGCAAAAAGAAATTAAAAAACGTAACCTAAAGTGGAACGAAAGAATTGGTAGAAACTACTGCTACTTACTAGCAGGTATAAAAATAGCAAGTAAATACTTTGTGTTGCCATTTAAATACGAAGAGCTGTATGACGATGTTATTCAGCAAATAAATGACATTACCAAAATGATTACAGGTACCGATGCCACCAGCGAATTTTGGAGAATCATTATGAGTTTGGTTGACCAAGGAAAAGTAATACCAGGATGGCATTTTAAAATTACAGCACAGCATGCTCCACTTAAATTGTATGGTGGAAGAGAATACACGCCAACGCGCCAAACGCAAATATTATACATCAGAATATCACAAATACATACCTTATACAAACTTGCGTACAGGTCGGAAACTGGGCGTGAGGGTATGAATATTTCATCACTTACAAGTTACTTCGAAAACAGACCGTACTACATTGGTACTATGAACCAAGTTCGATTTACTGGCAAAGACCCTCATACCAATGTGGAAAAAACCAGTGTAACCAGTTGCTTCCTGTTCAATTATGATCTTATGGAGCAGCAGGGCATAGAGTTGCACAGCGAATTAGCCACGGCAATAAAACACGACAGTTCACAAATGCACATGGATGCACTCCATAGCCCTGTAAAAATGGAAGATGATTTGCCTTTTTAGAGTAGATGAATAAATACAATGTATTATATATTGACCCACCATGGAGAATAAAAGCAGGTAGACCTTTAAAAGGTTATAAAATGGAAGATGGTAAACAATTGTTTATTCCAGAATCCAGTAAAAGCCGTGATACTTCCTATAATAATATGAGTATTGATGAAATTAAAAATTTGCCAGTTGAAAAGATTTCAGCTGACGATGCACATTTATATATGTGGGTAACAAACGCTCATTTGCCATTTGCTTTTGAAATAATAAAACGATGGGGATTTGATTATTCTACAACATTAGTTTGGGCAAAAAACAGAATGGGTGGCGGATTAGGTGGCACATATAGAATAACAACAGAGTTTTTGATATTCGCTAGAAGAGGAAAATTAAAATCTTTGAAATCAATTGGAAGTACTTGGCATCACGTTAAAAGAACTTATGAAAATGGAGTTCCCAAACATTCAAAAAAACCTGATTATTTTTATGATATGATAGAGCAGGTATCACCTGGAGAAAAGATTGAATTGTTTGCTAGACAAAAAAGAAAAGGATGGCATACATGGGGTAATGAAGTTGAAAACGATATTAATTTAATTAATGTTGATAACGAAATTATAGAAAAAAGTAACAACCAATCATAAAAATTATGTACTTTGTAACATGAGTAGCCATTTAAACACAAAAGTTCCGCTTTACTTAAAAGAAATTAGTACCAGAGAAATCCATCAGAAACTATGTGATGTCTTTCATAACATCATTAAAGATAATGAATCTTTTTTTAAAAGCGGTGTAAAGCCATTGTTCATGTATTTCAATCCAATGGACTATGAGCTTATTGAAAATGAAAAACCATTGGATGTGTTTTGTTCTTATGGTTGGTTCCCATTCGTTTACAAAAAGGATAACACATTGCCACAAGGAGAACAATACATCCAATTACATTAACATTTAATCTCAAAAATAATATAGATAAAATCTATAATTAAAACACCTCAATCGGGGTGTTTTTTTTGCTCCTAAAAAAAAATGTCTTTAAAGTGCCGATTTTTTGGCTAAAACCTTACCAACCTTACCAACAATACCAACAATCTTATAAAAAATTAAAAATCAAGTACTTAAATATTAGAGTTCTGTTGGTAAGTGTTGGTATCTGTTGGTACGTGTTGGTAAGCAAGAGAATTCAAATGCAAAAAATACTGGCAGAAGTGAAAAAAATGAAAGAATTTTAATCAAAAGATTAAAAAGTTAATCAAATTGTTTATTTTTGAAGTATGAATTTTAGTTTGAAAATACCAGTGACGGATTATCAATATAAACTATTAACTCATATGTTAGGTAAATCTCCCTATAAATGTAATTTTAAAAACAACTTAGGCAAGATGATCAGTTCTGTTTTTATGTATGGAGACGACAACCCAAAAATTTCCATCCACAAACCAGGTGATAAAGTTTTTGAAATAGAAATTCCAAACTCATGGTTGATTCGTTATGGCGTTAGATACATTTCTGAAAAGTCCATTAGTGATTTTATTGAAATGCAGGATAGATTGTTTAAAAAACAATTGTATCAATATATCAATGGTGTAATAGATTTTAAACAAAGCTATAACAAAACAAACAAAACAATACTGGTGGCTAAAATGAAAGACGTAGCACTGTGTTATTTGGAGAAAAATGGGTTCACAGAGGACGACGTGAACTTCGAAACAATAAAAAAAGGGTACCAACGCTATAAAATACAAAATACATCACCTGTGTTTACAATGGTTTACGTTATTTTTTGCACTTTGTGTCCCTTTTTTTTATAGATAAATTTTAAAAATGGAAGAAAAAGTAATAAATAATTTGTCGTGCAGGGAAATCACCAATGTAAAAAAAGTGTATTACATCTGGTATGACAATTATTTATCAATCGAAAAAATTAAACGCGAAGAACTTTGGCGTATTAATAAGCTGAATTTAAAACCTGACATCCTACCCATGTTATTTAATGTGGATGTAGATGAATGGAATTGGGACGAAAGCGGAGACAAAACCAGTAACGGTGGTTTGTTTGAAAGACAACTAAAGGGTTTTGTACCAAAACTAAACGAGTGGGCAGAGAGTTATTTTAACGAAATGCTCCGCAGGCCTATGTGTATTTTCATTGAAACATTTGATGAAAGCGTTTATTTATTTGGTGGCGAAAGCCCACGCACCACAGTTACATTTACCAAGAGTATATCCAACCGTAATGGTTACGATTTGGTTTTTACCTGCCTAAGCGAAGAAAGCTCATTGATTATAAATGATGAGGCGTTTTTCCCAGCTGAACCTTTACCTCCTACAGGAGAAGCAGAAGTAGAAAGAAGACATGAATGGGATGATCCTTATTCATATTGCGGAACAGCACCAAATGCTTCAAGTGAAAGCGCATTAGCATGGACAATAATTAGAATAGAGGTATTTCTTGATGGAACAACAGATTTAAAAACAGCCTTTGGAGCATGGACAGATAGAGCAATTTTAATTTATACGTAAAATGAAATATTCAATAATAATAAACAACATTTCAGCCAACCTTTATGCGGTTGTTTTGAAAGCGTGGGACTTGGACAGCGAAGGCAACCAGGTCAACGTCAAATCACTAACCAAGGCAGGTATACCGCTTGCTGAGGCAATGGAAACAACCTTTAAATTCATGAAAGACAATGGCTAATAGATACGCAGTTGCAACAGGAAATTGGAGTAATCCGGCAACATGGGATGGAGGAACGCTGCCAGGACCAGGTGACGATGTTCGTTCTAACGGATTCACGGTCACGATTAACCAAAGTATTACGGTTTTATCGATACAAACAACCGCTGCCTCTCCTGCAGTTGCTGGTGGTGGTTTTACACTAAACACGACAACGTTCAACAACCTTACCCTGACATGCAATATACAATGTGGAACAACGACTTGTTTGACTGTTTCTGGAACAGGCGTAGTTAATATAATAGGTAATTCAACCGGAGGTATTGGGAACGGTTCTAACGGGATAGGAGTAGCTAACACGCCAACAATCAATATAACAGGCAACCTAACAGGAGGAACAGGACAGGGTAATAGTGGTTGCTCCGGTTTATTTATAACTGGTTCTGTCGGAGGGACAGTAAATCTTACAGGTAATTGTACAGGTGGAAGTGGTGGCAGCAATCAAAACAACGGCTATTGCGGCGCGGGTGTTATTGCCGCAACACTTAATATGACAGGGATTGCTTATGGAGGTTCGGGATTTGGGGCCGCAGGTATTGTTGCGGGTATCGCAACCACGGTCACTGGGTCTATTACTGCAATAGCAAGCAGCACAAACAACTCACCTGGAGTAACATCTTTAGCAACATCGCCAAACGTAGTAGTCGAGGCTGTTGTTAATACATTGCAAAGTTGTGGGATTGGACCAGGAGTAAGAACAAGCCCGTCAAGCCCGAATTGGACGATTATAATGGCAGATGGTTCGGCACTTACTCTAACTAATCCAGCGACCACCAACCCACCTGCGGAGGCAGACGTCAGAGATGGTGTTATCTATGGAGGTGGAGCTTACGAAGGTACACTTGTTGTTCCAATTCCTGCGGACGTAAGAAAAGGTATAGCTACAGATAATACTGTTGGCACAGGTATCATTACAGGTACGGACTTCTTTAATTTAATAGCTACAGATTCTGATCCCGTGGCAGTTAGATTAAGAAACGTGGCAACGGTTCAAACAGTAGGAGACCAGTTTAATTCATTCTAATATGAAAAGATTTTCAGCAATCATACAGCACACAGCAGGCGATAAACACTCGCTTGTTGTATCGTCTTGGAACATCGACACTGATGGCTCAAAAATAAATATTGAAAGCCATAATAAGACACACGATGATATTGAGAGAGCGTTAAATTCTATGCGAAATTTTATTGAAGCAAGGCGAACACCCGACACAACACCACCTGCTCTACTCCCTTTCGCCTGTATTATTCCTAGAGAATATCAGTTGCCATTCCGCAATGGCGTATTTAAACTAAATGGATTCGAAGTGCCTTTGGATACCATTGGAGAAAACAGAGTGGTAAACATGGCGTACTTTAATTGGGTTGAGTTCCGAGCTGAACTGGATAGAAAATATCCTGACGGTACATTTGTAAACCAAGGCCTTAAGGATTCTTTAATGGATTTATGGGATTTTGTAGATGCACACGCTTCTTCTATTGCTCCGTGGATGCAAGACCCTGAAAACAACCAACTCAGTGGATTTATAATTTATATACCATGAACGGAATAGGATTGCTTTTATTTATCGTAGCCAAAGTATTGATCATTATCATTTATCCTTTTGGCTTTACTTACTCATTGCTTTTTACATTTTTCAAAACCTTTGTAGTATCATTTAAACATTACAACAGTAATTGGGTTAATGAATACCTGTACTACCCAAAACTATTTGTTTGGGGTAAGTGCTTTTTTAAATCATTAGCCAATGCCCTGCAAACAACGGATGCTTATTTATTTAATTGCGCCATAGCAGACGACCAGCACGCCAATGCTTACATGGCAAAAATACTAAACGATACAATGGTTAAACCAGGTGGCCCCAAGTTTGGCAATCCCGATGAAACACTTAGTAGCGTTTACGGAAAAAGTTATGTAATGGGTAAATTAAGATTGTTTGGCGTTGGGGTAGATAAACTCCTAGAAAAGTTCGAGAAGAAGCATTCCGAAAAAGCAATAGAACAAGATGAATAGGCAATAATCCTTGTCCCTTTTTTCTTGCTTTTCTCATACAATATTTGTATTGTGAAAGAAAAAGGAACATCAGGGTTTAAAATCGTATCGGAGATATTTCGTAGCGGTTGGATGATAGAGCAGCAGTACGCTGATGCGATGTTACCTTACATTCAGTCTTTATTACATGCATCTGTGCCAGTAGCTTTAGAACAAGCAAAAGCACAATATAATAAATTTTTAGGTATAGAAAATGGCGTGGCTCATTTAAGTATTAAAGATGCTATAATGAGTTCAGACAACTGCGGTAGTATGGGTAGCGGTTCTGTTGCTGAAATAATAAATCAATTAAACAACAATAATGATGTAGAAGGATTGGTTTTACATTTAAATACTCCTGGTGGAAGTGTGCATGCAGGTGCCGAAATTACCGATGCTTTAAAAGCATTTGATAAACCAAAAGTATCTTTTGTGCAAGGTTATGCAGCCAGTGCAGGTTACTGGATAGCGGCAAGCACCGATAAAATATTCTTAGCAAACAAGTTTTCTCAGTTAGGCAGCATTGGTGTAATGATTACGATGGTAGATAGTACCGAAGCTGACAAGAAATACGGATACAAAGTTATTTCTATATATGCTCCTGAAAGTACCGAAAAGAATTTGGAAGTAAGAGAGGCATTACAAGGCAATAATAAGCCAATGGAAGCACAACTCAGTAAAACAGCTAAGCTGTTTATTGCTGATTTAGAAGCAGCCAGACCGCAAATAAAAGATGGTGCCAAAAAAGGTGCTATGTATTATGCAGAGGATGCTATTGAAATGGGTTTAGGCGATAGTATTGGCACATTGAATGATGCCATTGCATACATAAAAGAAAGTAATAACAATACAAAATTTGAGATATGAACATATTCGGGAAGAAAACAATTGAGAGCTTGTCAGCATTGAAGAATGTTGAAGCCAAAGACATTACAGCAGAGCAAATTGCCGCTGTGAATGCAGAATTAGCTGAGGCTGGATTAATCGGCATAGAGGCGAATGTTTTGGGAAGTTTGGCGGCAGCCACACAAGCGAGTGTGTCGCATGAGCAAGCCGTTTCTGATTTACAGGCAAGCTTACAATCAAGTAAAGACTTGGTTGCAACACATGAAGCTACCATTGCTGCATTAACTGAAAAGTTGAAAAACATTCCGGGTGCTAATGTGGAAGACATCGAAACTGCCGATGATAAAATCACTGGGAAAGAAAACGAAAGTAAAGCTTTTGATTTTAATACCAGCCCATCAGCTAAGGCAATGAGAGAGGTATTTGGAGACATTTAATAGTAAAACAAACAATTAATTAAATATAGAGATGGCACTAACAGTAGCAGATGTAATAACCGAATTCGGTGCGTATTACAGAAATGAAGGACAAGGAGTAAAAGACATTATTGGCGTTTATTATCAGCCTAGTGTTACTCATGGTTATTTTAACCCGGTACCAACCAGCCAAACGCAAGAAAGAAGAACTAAGTTCTTAAAGTCTGCGGTTTTGCAAAGATACCAAAAAACGTTTACCCCTAAAGGTGGTGGCGAGTTCAACCCTAGTAAAATAGATTTGGCTCACATGAAAGTAGACGAGCAAGAGGTATTGGATGAATTAATA
>CAYYUS010000063.1:0-3624 GCA_964474925.1 uncultured Akkermansia sp.
AAAGCGGAAAAGATGCTACATTGATCTTGCTTGAGAAAAATCCATTGGAGAATATCGAGAATATCTCAAGCGTAAATACAACAATGATCAAAGGGAAAGTGATGTGGGCTAAGTAATAGTTTATTTACCACAAGGATTCTTGTATTTTTTTGCCCCAAATCCATAGTCTCTTCGATAACCAGTAGCTTTAAATCTTTGGTAAGAACAGTAAAACTCCGACAAACTACTATCAGGTTTTAAAATTGCGTTATTTAAAATCGCCGCCTTTGCAATAACTCCTAAACTATCCTTCTTCATCTTCAAAAAACTCTGTTCGCTTAACATAAATTGATCTAACAGTCTTGCGCTACCTCTTTTAAACTTCATAACATTTAGGATGTAGTGTGCCGGCGAATTAACAAAAACATCGTAAGAAGTTAAATGAGTTCCCTCTAGTTTATAATAGTTCCAAGAAAAATCATGAGTAGGGTCCAACTGCCCTGCAACTAATGCAGCGTTGTACTCATTAATGGTTCTTAACCATTTACCGTTAGCTAGCTTTCGAGGTAAAATAATTCTTGCACAAAGATTATTCTTATAGAGACAATAGATCGTATGATTTGTATCGATCCTTCCTAAGGGGTCAGAATAATACCATGTATCAATATAGGATCTTGAAATGGTTGTATTTTGAGAAGTTTCAGATGAAATTATTTTGTTATAGGTTTTATAATATTTTTTGGGAATAAGCCTATAGCAACTACTAATTCCTATTATTACAATTCCTAAGAAAAATATTTTTCTCATTACTCCTAATCAAAGCTTTTCCAAAGTAGAATTCACTTTCGCTTCAATTTCAGCCATACTAAACTCGTTGTTCTTTACGAATTTTTTACCTGTAACTTTTTCAAAAAGTTCTATATAACGCTCGCTGATCTCGTTGATCCAAGCGTCGCTCATTTCGGGAATTTTTTGTCCGTCTTTTCCTTGAAAACCATTTTCGATCAACCAACGACGAACAAATTCCTTGCTCAATTGTTTTTGCTCTTCACCTTTTTTCTGACGCTCTTCGTAACCTTCCAAATAAAAATAGCGAGAAGAATCAGGCGTATGAATTTCGTCCATTAAGCAAATTTTACCATCGTATAAACCGAATTCATATTTAGTATCTACTAATATCAATCCCATTTTATTGGCCATTTCTTGGCCACGCGCATACAAAGCCCTTGTATATTTCTCTAATTGCTCGTAATGTTCTTTGCTTACGATTCCCTGTTTGATTATCTCTTCTTTACTAATATCTTCATCATGACCTTCACTCGCTTTGGTGGTAGGAGTGATGATAGGTTCAGGAAATTTATCGTTCTCCTTTAATCCTTCAGGCAATTTTACGCCACATAAAGTTCGTATTCCACTTGTGTACGTTCTTGCAGCATGACCCGCTACGTAACCGCGAATTACCATTTCCACTTTAAATGGCTGGCACATTTTACCCACACTTACCGAAGGGTGCGGCGTTGCAAGGAGCCAATTAGGCACTACATCTTTTGTTGCATTTAAAAAATACTCCGCCAATTGGTTAAGCACTTGTCCTTTGTAAGGGATACCTTTTGGTAACACTACATCAAATGCACTGATGCGATCGCTGGCCACCATTACCAAAATTTTATTGCTGATGGTGTAAACATCGCGCACTTTACCTTTGTAAACAGCGGTTTGTCCTTTAAAATTAAAATCGGTTCTTGTAATAACGTTACTCATAATTATATTGTCCATGTTTTTAAACCATCACTTGTAAAATGAAACGAATGCATTTTTCCTCCAAGCGCTTCAATTGCTTTTGCCACTTTTATTTTTGTATTTCCGGGGCAATAGAAGAACATAAATCCTCCACCACCTGCACCTGAGATCTTCCCTCCGGTTGCACCATTCTTTATGGCTGTTTCATAAATTCTATCTATGAGATCATTGGAAATACTTGTGGCCATTAACTTTTTATTGTGCCAGCCAAAACGCAAAACCTCACCTATTTTATCTAATTCTCCCTTGAGTAAACCATCTTTCATTTGATGGGCCTGCTCTTTTAAATTATGCATGGCCTCTACACTCTTCTCGTTCTTCTCGTTCACATTTTTTACCTGCTCGTTAATTATTTTTGCAGACAAACGTTGTGTATCGGTAAAATATAAGAGCAAATTCATTTCCAGTTCATTCAGTACTTCGGATTTTAGCTGCAAAGGATTTACGATCACTTTATCATCGCCAAAAAATTCCATGTAATTAAATCCGCCAAACGTTGCCGCATATTGATCTTGCTTTCCTCCCGACATTCCAAGATCAATCCGTTCAATTTCGTAAGCTAAATGCGCAATATCGTATTGCCCTAATGGTAATTTGAACCATTCTACAAACGCGCCAAGCATTGATACCACAAGAGTTGACGAGGTTCCTAATCCGGAACCTTGTGGCGCTTCGATGTAAGAAGTTAAACGAAAAGACAATGGTCCGGTTTTAAATTGTTTTACAACACGATTATAAACACCGATAAATAATTCAAACTCTTTAGTAATTGGTAATTCAATTGCTGAATCAAAACTTATTTTTTGGTCAGTGCCATCAATCACAAATTCGATCTTGCCGTTATCCAATGGTTCAATTGTTGAATACGCGTACAAATTTATAGTTGCATTCAAAATAGCGCCTCCAAATAATTCTGAGTAAGGACTCACATCAGTGCCTCCGCCTGCTAATCCTAATCGTAATGGTGCTTTGCTTCTGATGATCATACTACTTCATGTTTATAAACTGTAATGGAACATCGTAATTCCCTTTTCTGCATAAAGCAATAACCGCTTGAAGATCATTAATGCTTTTGCTACTAACGCGAATGATCTCGTCCATTGTTTGCGAGGTGACTTTTAATTTACTCGCTTTAATATCTGCGATGATCTTTTTTGCGGCTTCTTTTTCAATTCCCTGACGAACTTTAATGTCTTTTTTGATCAACGGTCCGCTTGGGTAATGTTCTTTACTTTCATCCAATCCTCTCGGATCTAAACCTTGTTTTATCATTCGCGAATGAATGGCATCAACAATGGCAGTTAAGCGCATATCATTTTCTGTTGAGACATTTATTATGAGATCTTTCTTATTAAGCTCAATAGTACTTTTACTATCCTTAAAATCCCAACGATTTAAAATATCCTTGCGCGCTACGTTAATTGCGTTATCTAATAACTGACCGTCGAGTTTACTGGCTATATCAAATGAAGGCATTGATGAATTTTTACCAAAAATAAGGTTAATTTTGGATTCTGTTTGAACAAAATATCAGCATATTTTATACTTTTTATCCTTGTGGGATGCAGTTCTGATAAACCTGTTGAGAAACCCGTTATTATTAAGAAACAACCTCTTCCTGTAAAAGTTGAAAAAGCTATTGAGCCAAAGGTCGAAAAATATTTTTCGGCAATGGAGAGATATATGATGGAAAATGGATTGGTGAATGTTCAGGAAATGGATTCAACTATCCAAGTGAAACTGATCTATAACGACACTTGCAATTTTTTACATTACAAGATCTATGATAGCCTTTCCATTGCATTTTTACCAAGAGATATTGCCACAAAGTTTTGCAATGCGCAG
>CAYYUS010000063.1:3634-8966 GCA_964474925.1 uncultured Akkermansia sp.
AAAGGAATTGAACGCTTCATTATCACTTATAATTTTTGATGCTGCTCGTCCGCACCACATCCAAAAATTAATTTGGGACAGCTTAAAAATGGAGCCGAATATCAAATTTAATTATGTGGCAACTCCCTGGGACATTTCATTACACAACTACGGTGCGGCTGTAGACGTAACCATAAAAGACATGAGTAAAAATGAATTATTGGACATGGGAACCATCATTGATCACTTTGGACAAATTGCTGCGCCACTTCACGAAATGCGTTTTTTAAAGAACAAACAACTGAGTGATACCGCTTATAAAAATCGGGTTCTCTTAAGGGCTGTGATGAAAAAAGGCGGCTTCACTCCCATCAATACAGAATGGTGGCATTTTAATTCGTGCAATAAAGAGTTTGCAGCACAAACTTACACCTTGTTGAAATAGTTAAAAATTGTTTATAAATATCCCCTGAAAGCCACGTCCCTATTGGTTTTTATTTGTTTTCAACATAACTTAGAGATTAGCATCAAAAGCATTAAATTTATTCCTCAAGTTTAAACCCTTATGTTCTTAATATTTGATACCGAAACCACCGGTTTACCACGAAATTATAATGCTCCAATAAGCGATCTGGATAATTGGCCACGCATGGTACAAATTGCATGGCAGTTGCATGATGATAGTGGCGCGCTTTTGCATCATGATTCCATTATCATTAAACCTGAAGGTTATACTATCCCTTTCAACGCGGTTCAAATTCACGGTATCACCAATGAAAGAGCAAATGAGGAAGGGCAAGATCTAAAAACCATTCTATTACAATTTGCGGAGGTAATTAATCAAACGAGTTATCTGTGCGGACATAATATCGAATTCGACATCAATATCATTGGCGCTGAATTTTTACGTTGTGGTTTGCCAAATATCTTTGAAGGAAAGCAAACAATAGATACAAAGAGCGATGAAACAACTGCTTTTTGTGCAATTCCTGGAGGACGAGGTGGCAAGTTCAAATGGCCAACGTTAACCGAATTATATTCGAAATTATTTAATGATAAATTTGCTGAAGCTCACAACGCAGCATTTGACGTTGCGGCAACAGCCAAAGTGTTTTTCGAGATCATCAAACGAAAAATAATTAGAGTAAGAGAGATCGACGATCAAAAAGTTGGAGCACTAACTTACAAAGCACCGGATCTTACCGAACTTTCTAAACTTGAACAAAAGTGGAGAGATAAGAATAATCAAAAGACGGAAGTCAAAATTCAAAAGACGGAAACTGAAATTTCAGCCGATGTTGCTAATTTAAACTTTTCTCATCTCCATAATCACTCACAATATTCCGTTCTTCAAGCGGTAACTGATATTGGTGATCTTGTAAAAAAAGTTGCAGATTACAATATGCCTGCCGTAGCGCTCACCGACCATGGAAACATGTACGCTACATTCTTGTTTTGGCAAACTGTTGAGAAGCAAAATAAATCTATAAAGGCGCATAACGAAGCTATTGATAAGGGAGAAAAGCCTGGATCAAAAAAGAATGAAATAAAATGTTTGATAGGTTGCGAACTCTTTATAACAAAAGATCATAAAGACAAAAGCAAACAAGATAATGGATATTCCATTCCATTTCTTGCAAAAAGCAAAAAGGGTTATGAAAATCTTTCTAAACTAAGTTCCATTGGATTTACTGAAGGGATGTATTACGTTCCTCGTATTGACAAAAATATTTTGCTGCAATATAAATCTGATCTTATTTGTTTTACAGGTTCACTGCAAGGAGAAATTCCTTCGTTAATATTAAACGTTGGTGAAGAACAAGCCGAAGAGGCTTTTGTTTGGTACAAGGAGCAATTTGGAGAAGATTTTTATGTAGAACTTAATCGCCATAATTTACCTGATGAGAACCACGTAAATGATGTGTTGTTGCGTTTCGCCAAAAAACACAATGTAAAATACTTTGCAGCTAATAATAATTATTATCTCGATAAAAAAAGCGCCTACTCACGCGACATTTTGATCAGTGTGAAAGAAGGATTAAATTTTAGCAGCGACGCCGACCTAAAAGAATTAAAGAATAATCCTCGTTTAGGAAGATTATTCTTCCCTAATGATGAATTCTATTTTAAATCACCGCAAGAAATGGCAAAGGCATTTGCAGATCTTCCGGAGGCTTTAGAATGCACGAGCGAGATCGTTTCAAAAATTGAATCATTCAAGTTAGGACGTGATGTGTTGTTACCTAAATTTAAAATTCCTGAAGAGTTTTTAGACGCACGCGATACAGATCCAACTGATGAAGGAAAAGGAAATCGCGGAGAAAATGCCTATTTAAAACATCTAACATACAAGGGCGCTGAGAAGAAATATCCAAACATGAACCCCGAAACCAAGGAGCGGATTGATTTTGAGTTAAGCGTTATGGAACGCATGGGTTTTCCGGGATACTTTTTGATCGTTTCTGATTTTACAACAGAAGCAAGACGATTAGGAGTTAGCGTAGGTCCTGGTCGTGGAAGTGCCGCGGGTTCTGCCGTTGCATTTTGTTTAGGAATTACGAATGTTGATCCGATCAAGTACGATCTACTCTTTGAGCGTTTTTTAAATCCCGATCGTATTAGCATGCCCGATATAGATATTGATTTTGATGATGAGGGCCGTGATAAAGTAATTGATTATGTGATCAAGAAATATGGCGAGAATCAAGTGGCTCAGATCATCACTTACGGAACAATGGGCGGAAAAAGCGCGATCAGAGATACAGCGCGTGTTTTAAATTTACCATTGCCTGAAGCCGATAAATTAGCTAAATCATTTCCTGAAAGTTTGGAAGCGGATCTAAAATCACTTTTAAAACCCGGTGGGATCGATGCAAAATATTTAGAGAAGATAAAAGATCGGAGAGAGGTTGTTGATCAGTCAAACATATTTAGAAAACTATCAGAAGGAAATACGCCTGAAGCAAATATTCTAAAGCAAGCTTACGAATTAGAAGGGTGTGTGCGAAACACAGGAGTTCATGCTTGCGGGGTTATCATTACGCCAGATGAGCTTACCAAATTTGTTCCCGTTACAAAATCCAAGGATAGCAACATGCTTCTTACGCAATTTGATAACTCGGTTGCTGAGAGTGCAGGGCTTTTAAAAATGGACTTTCTTGGTTTACGAACATTGACCATTATCAAAGATGCTTTAAGATTCATTAAACTTCGTCATAACATAGAAATTGATATTGATGCGATCGATCTAAATGATCAAACAGCTTTAGAATTATTTCAACGAGGAGAAACTAACGGTATATTTCAGTTTGAAAGTCCGGGAATGCAAAAGCATTTAAAAGATCTTAAACCCGATAGTTTTAATGATCTAATTGCAATGAACGCGCTTTATAGGCCGGGTCCTATTGCCTACATTCCGAATTATGTGGCACGTAAACATGGCCGCGAAAAGATCACCTACGACCTTGATGGGATGGATGAATTTTTGAAAGAGACCTACGGAATTACTGTTTACCAAGAGCAAGTAATGCGTTTATCTCAAAAATTAGCCAATTTTACCAAGGGTGATGCGGATACGTTACGAAAGGCCATGGGTAAAAAACAAAAAGATGTTCTTGATAAAATGAAGAGCAAATTTTTGGAAGGCGTTAAAACAAACGGACACGACCCAGTTGTTGCCGAAAAAGTTTGGAAAGATTGGGAAGCATTTGCAAGTTACGCATTCAATAAATCACATTCTACGTGTTACGCCTATTTAGCCATGCAAACGGCGTTTTTAAAAGCGCACTACCCTAGCGAATTCATGGCCTCGGTATTAAATCATTCAGGCTCTATTGATAAGATCACATTCTTCATGGAAGAATGCAAGCGCATGGGAATAAAAGTTCTTGGGCCCGATGTGAATGAAGGGTATGGTAAGTTTAGTGTAATTCCAAGCGGCGATATTCGTTTTGGTATGGCAAGTATAAAAGGTGTTGGAGAAAATGTGATCACCGCTTTAGTGCATGAAAGAGATACGAACGGAAAATTTACAAGTGTGTTTGACTTAGCGCAACGTTTAGATAGTAAGACCATCAATAAAAAGTCCATTGAGAATTTAGCCTTAGCAGGAGGCTTCGATAATTTTGAAGGTATTCATCGTGCCATGTTCTTTAAAGAAGAAAATGCGCCAGGAATTTCTCTAACCGAATTAATGATCAGATATTGCAATCAAACAAACACAGGAAGTGATACATCGCAAGCCTCTTTGTTTGGTGGTGAAGATGAAATTGAAATAAGTGAACCACAATTACCAAATGTAGAGCCATGGAATGTGCTTACAAAATTAAGTAAGGAAAAAGAAGTGGTAGGATTCTTTATTTCAGGTCACCCACTCGATCCTTATCAATTGATCTTAAAACATCATTGCAATGCCAATTGCGCGCAATTAAAAGCAGGTTTAGAACCCTTTAAGAACAAAGAAGTAACTTTTGGGGGCATTGTAACCAACTTTGAACATCGCACCAGCAAAACCGGTAATACATTTGGCAAAATTATATTAGAGGATTATAATGGAACTTTGGAAGTAATGCTGTTCTCTAAAGATTATGTGGAGTACAATAAATTTATGGTTCCCAATTTATTTGTTTACGTAAAAGCACGTGTACAAGAACGCTACAATCAACCAGGAAGTTTAGAATTAAAGATCCAAAAGATCGAATTGTTAGAAAATGTAAAAGACAATGCCTTTAGCACATTAAAACTTAAAGTTGATCTGGAAGCATTGAACAATGAATTTATTGCCCATTTGGAACAAGTACTGAACAGCTCACAAGGCAAATGCGGTGTAGAGTTCTATGTGGAAGATAAAAAAGAGAACCTGAACGTAAAACTTTACAGTAAAAAAAGTAAGATCTCCATTAATAACGAGTTGATGGTAGAGCTTAACAAAATAACAAATTTAGAATACGAATTAAACTAAGGCTCTATATGCGCAATAAACTTCTTATACTATTTTTCTTTATCTCAATTTTTGGGTTTGCTCAAAAGAAAGATTATTTTTCGAGTGATACCTCTAAGTACCTTTCAGATCTTAACATCTATTTTATAGATAATACCGGTAGTCGTTTAGAGGCAGAAAACTATCTGAAAGATTTCATTTACAAATGGGAGAATAATGAACTTGCCGGATACTGGAAAGAGATGATCATAGAAACCTCAAACTTAATGGCTGCAAAACGCTTGAAACCAAATCCCTTCTTTTTAAGTTATTACAACATCATTTACAATTTCATTGAAAGCAAACAGCCGCTCGAGAATTTTGAAAAATACATGAAGTGCGCTAAAAAAATGATGAATAGTAAAGTGAACAAGA
>CAYYUS010000064.1:0-8953 GCA_964474925.1 uncultured Akkermansia sp.
AAATATTGCCGATGAGTATTTTGATTACGATCATGATTATAATTTTAGAGACAGAGATATCATGCTGCTTGGAAAAGGTGTTCAAAACGTTTCAACATCCTTTGAGCAATTTTGGAATGATACGTTAAGCGTACCCGTAAATACCTTAGTAAAAGAAGAAGATATTAATCTTACCAATCCTTCGCGTTATGATCGTTTGCATCAATATGCTTGCAATCCCGAAAATTTTTGGCCACAAGTTCGCGAACGAATTCAAAATTTACCTCAAGCATTTAAAAATATTCAAGCATCGGGCGATCTGGTGTGGTTAGATAATGTAAGTTTTGTATCAGATGCCCCGGGAAAGAACAGAGAGAATTTAGGAACAGGCGGAATAACAACTGATACACTCATGAAATTATTAATGAGCGCTAAAACAAGTATTGATATTCAATCACCTTATTTAATTACAACAAAAGTGGGACAAAGTATAATGCGTAACGCGGTAAAACGCGGCGTAAAAGTTCGCATCCTTACAAATAGTCTTTGCTCAACCGATAATATGGAAGCTTTTGGTGCTTATCAAGAATGCAGAGCTGAACTTTTAAAAACGGGCATTCGCATTTTTGAATTTAAACCAGATGCCGCTTGTCGTTATAAAATAATGACCGGCGCTTTGCAAAAGGAATTAAAATTCAAACCCATTTTTGGATTGCATGCCAAATCAATGGTGATAGATGGAGAAACTACAGTTGTAGGAACATTTAATTTGGATCCGCGAAGTGCGTATTATAATACCGAGTGTGTTACCATTGTTCGCAACAAAAAAATTGCAACAAATGTTTTAAAAGAAATGGAAGAGGAATTAAAACCCGAGAACGCATGGGAAACTACTCTTAAATTCAATCCCGATTCTTTTGCAGGAGATAAGCAGAAGAAAACATGGAAGGGGAAGATATTGCCGAAGGCGATCCTTTAATAATATTTGCTCCGTAGGAGCAAACTATTATTAGAAAAATGTGAAAAATTATTCAGGAGCTCCGTAGGAGCGGCCTATTAAAATTCGATGGCGTTAATAGGTCACCCCTACGGGGTTCAAATTTTCTGTAAATATACATTCTAATAATAGTTGGCTCCTACGGAGCCTTCTTTTTAAATTGCATTTATGATATATGTAAGATGGCCGGGTGCATAACAGGTTTAGGTCATGTGTCTTGCTGTTGTGTTTCCTGAATCTTTTCTTAAAGCAAGGATCAAACTAACCGGCGCTAAAGCAGCAAACACATGTTTAATGCTATGTCCGCTCATACCGCAATTATAAAATGTTTGGTGATCGAAGCTTTCAAAAATTTTGGCAAAGGCATAAAACAAGATCATCATCCAAAAGTATTTTGCACTATTGCTATATGATTTGTAAAGCAAGAGAATAATTGGAGTTAATATCACCGGCAAAAATTGTACGAGTATATAAAGCCTTAGATCTCCTAAAGCTGTCCAATAAATAATGCTCATAAATCCTAAGAGAATTAAAGGCCACAAAATTTGCTTTCCTGCTTTGAGCGAAATGGTATCTCCAATTAAAACAGAAAAAAATGCCATGAATGAAATGGTCATTGGTAATCTATCCCAAATTAAAGTTTGGTTTGTTGGATTCCAATGGTAATAAGCAGACCCAATACCTGTAAAGAATATTCCTATAAAGAAAACATAACAACCTAAACTTAATTCTTTAAAGGCATTGTTGGGTCTGCTTTTTGTTACATACGTAACACCTATCATACCTATAATGATGAAGGGAAAATTAGATACAACATTCCAAAAATTTGGCACATCGTACATAAGTCTGTTATCTGCAAAAAAATGGTAATGCGTGTCTTGTTTTATTGGCCCCGAAATAAGCATGGCCAAAAATGCGGCCATGCTTAGGCCAACTAAAACATATCCTTTTAATTTATGGCTGATCATTGTTCAACGATTCGTTATGAGCAGCGTGTTTTGCGTTTTCGCGATCAATAATAGCAGCATCGCGAATGTTCTTTTGCACAGCAACTGCAGCAAATAATGCTAAGGTAAAACTCATGCCGTAAAATCCTTTTTCGCTGCGATCGAGTTCAGCATTCCACAAACCTATTACCAATAAAAGCAAAGAGAGGATAGTAGAGAACCAGCTTATCCCGTAGTAAATATTGGTTACAGGTATTCCTTCCATTTGATCACGCACTGCTTTTTGAACCGATACGGCCGAGAAAAGACCATACATTAAAACAGTAAAGTAATATCCCTTTTCGTTAAGGAACATGTTGTGAGTATTCCAAAGTCCGGTACAAAAGGAGACAACTCCCGCAATTAAAGCTACCCATGAGGCGCCAATAAATGCATTTGATGGTTTTTGATTCATAGTTTAGTTTTTTATCTGCCGTAGTTTTAACGGAGGCATGATTATGAAACAAAAGTACCGGTGTTAAATGGGGGAGTTTTTGATAAATGTCAAAAAGCGAGGTTCTTAACTAATTTTTACAATTCGGCGCGAATGCGGCTTAATGTTTCTTGTGTGATGCCCAAGTAAGTAGCTATTTGTCCTAACGATGCACGTTGCAAAAGGCTAGAATTCTTTGAAAGTAAATTTTGATAACGTTCTTTGGCAGATCTAAATTGAATATTCAAAAAACGTTCTTCGAGCTTAATATAATAGTTCTCTGTAATAATTCTTCCAATGCGTTCGGTCTCCGGAAATTTTTTGTAAAGATCCTGCAGATCGGTATGACCAATTTGGATAAGCTGGCAATCTTCCAAAGCTTCAATAGTTTCTGGCGAAGGCTCGTTGGTAATAAAAGAGTAGAAGGAGGTAGCAAATTCTTCTTGTTGCGCAAACCAATTGGTTATTTCTTTCCCCTCATCATAGTAATAACCACGCACCAAACCTTTTTGAATAAAAAATAAATTACGGCAACGTTCTTTATGGTTTACCAGAATAGTATTTTTAGGAACGTTTAGTTCTTTGGCAATGGAATTGATCTCATCTTCCAATGTTTTGGAGATAGAAATAATATGTGATAAATGTTGAAGTAAAAGCACAAATTTTATTTACTTGGCCTTACGTTTATTTTTACGCTGTTTGCTTTGGTTCCGCTACTTCTTCCGCCACCACCCCAGGTTGTACCGCTTGATCGGCAGGTTCTACTGCTTCGTGTACAATCGTTATCAGTGTTGGAATCATCAAGGATAAATGTAAATCCTATTTTTAGAATGAACATATCTTTAGGCGTATTTATTTTTTGAGCAATGATGTTTCCATTTTCTACTCGAGCACGTGCAATATCGGTCATCTCTCCAAACTTGTTAGAGCTGGTGATCATTAAACCGGTATTAAATCTTACGTTTGGACCTAAATAAACCAAAAAACCTGCAGCTCCACCATAGCAAAACTGATTACTCTTGGTTAAATTATCTGACGTTGATTCTTCATACTCTTCCTGTTTTTCAAGAGGTGTAATGCTCATACCCGATCCAAAATAGCGGTAGCCTGCAAAAACATCTACATAAGGTGTAAATTTTTTGGAGTAAGGGATCGAAAAACGTGCTGAAAAATTTAATCCTATATTGGTTTGCGACAAACGCACTTTTGCATCGCCCAATTGTGGCGCGCTTAAAGGTAAAGTGCCTAAATGTTTACGATCTAATTCGGCAAAATAAAAATCACCACCAAAACGTAAATGAATTGGTAAGTAAGGATTGATCATTCCTATTTTTTTACCCGGACCAAAAACCCCAAAGCCCATTCCCCATCCGCATTGTTTTAATGGTACGGTGGCGTATGCATCCAGCGACCAATATTTATCGGCAAAATCAGTTGCAGGCAATTTTACCGGTGTAAGTGTATTACTAGTTTGAGAAAATGAAAGCGTGCTTATAAGCGTAAAGCAAGCAATAAGGGTTTTTAAGGTTGAATTCATAGTTAGTGTTTTTACCTGCTCAAAATTATGAAATTGCAAGGGCTTTGTGCACGAAATTTTATAAGTGGTAGGCCTAAAAGGGTTAAGTGGAACGTGTTTTTGTGAAGAGATGTTAAAAGGAGCTTTTAGAGCAGAAACCGCAGAGGCGCCTTTGGCGCTTCGCAGAGGTTTAGCGCAGAGGACTCAGAGGATCACCGGTACCTGCTAATAAAAAAAGAAAGCGAAGCTTTCTTCTCTGCGGACTCAATAATTTTTTATCCGTTTAGTTTTACTCTGCGTCCTCTGCGCAAACCTCGGCGAGAGCGTTAGCTCCTCTGCGGTTTCTGCCTCTAATGACTTAAGTATTCAATTAGTTTTTTCACCGCAAGTCCCCTATGCGAAATGCTATTCTTTGTTTCGAAGTCTAATTCTGCAAATGTAGAGCGATAGCCTTGCGGAATAAATAAGGGATCGTAACCAAAACCGCTTTTCCCGCGAGGTTCGTATGCCATAGTTCCTTTTATGATGCCCTCAAATTCTTGGTAGGAATTTTTATTTATAAACGCTATCACCGTTTTAAACTGTGCGTTGCGTTTGGTTTGCTGTTTTAATTCTGCTAAAAGTTTTTTGTTATTGGCTTCATCATTTTTTGGTTCGCCTGCGTAACGAGCCGAATAAACTCCGGGCGCCCAGTTTAAAGCTTCCACTTCTAGTCCGCTATCATCGGCAAATACGGCATCTATTTTTATTTCTGAAGGATGCTCTGTAAGATAATTCCAAATAAATTCTGCTTTTAATTTTGCATTGCCTTCAATAGTTGGAGCCGTTTCTGCAATTTCTTCTGTAAAATTAATATCACTTAAACCTAATAACTTAATATGAGCGGGCATTAATGCCTGAACCTCTTTTATTTTATTTTTATTGGATGATGCGAAAAGGAAATTCATGATTTTTCTCTGTGTACTCAATAGTTTCTGCCTCTATTTGCGGAGTTCAAAATTCTGCCCCAAATACACCTTTCGTACTTGTTCATCATTAGCCAGATCTTCGGCAGTACCACTTTTAATAACGCTTCCTGAGTACAATAAATAAGCTCTATCGGTAATGCTCAACGTCTCGTGTACATTATGGTCGGTAATTAAAATACCAATATTTTTTTCTTTTAATTTTTTTACAACGCCTTGAATATCTTCAACGGCAATTGGGTCAACACCAGCAAAGGGCTCATCCAATAAAATAAATTTTGGATCTGTTGCTAAGGCGCGAGCAATTTCTGTTCTTCTGCGTTCGCCACCACTTAATTGATCACCAAGATTTTTACGCACATGATGCAAGCCAAATTCATCCAATAAACTTTCTACTTTTAATTCTTGTTCTTTTTTGGTGAGCTTTGTCATTTCCAAAACTGCACGCAAATTATCTTCAATGCTTAACTTTCTAAATACCGATGCTTCTTGCGGTAAATAACCAACGCCCAATTGAGCGCGTTTGTACATGGGTTCTTTGGTAATATCCAGGTCGTTCAAAAAGATCTTACCGCTATTGGGTCTGATCATTCCTACGATCATATAAAAGGAAGTAGTTTTTCCGGCACCGTTTGGTCCAAGTAAACCAACGATCTCTCCTTGCTCAACTTGCACGCTTACGTTGTTGGCAACTGTTCTGTTCCTGTATTTTTTAACCAGATTCTCCGAGCGTAAGATCATTGTATGAAATTCGTAAAAATTAGCGTACGCATTAAATAAATTATGTTAATCATTATAAGGTAAATTGGAAAGTAAATTTAACCCCAAAATTATCAATTGCCCTGTCAAACCTGTAATTCAAGCGCCATAAGGCTTCTACTCTAAATACCTTTAAAATATTCTCAACGCCAACACTCGCTTCCATGTAAGGGTATTGATCAAGAGATTTTAAGTTTGTTGGAAAGATCAGCGAGCGACGATTCTTATCTTCTACGCTTCCCCAAACGGATTTAAAGGTGGCTACTTCTCTTAATTTAGCCTTGCGTAACAAAGGAAATTTATTGAACAACAATCCATCAAAGTGGTGATAAATGCCTAACGAAACAAATTGATCGCTGGCAAATTCGTAATAGCGCATCATATTAAATGCTTGTTCATCGTAGATCAATGTTTCGTTACCGCCATGTAATTCCATTAAGGGGTAAGGAACTGTGCCAAATATTTTTCCGGCTTCCAACGAATAATCAGTGTAGCCAATGATCGGAGTTATGCGTATACGATCGGTAACACGCAAGGTTAATTTGTGATAATCGTATTCGCCTTTAAATGCATTGCGTAAACTTTTCGAATAATTCATTTGTAGCACCGGCCATGTTGTTCCAATGGATAAACGTGTAAATCCTTCGCCTACATATTTTTCTTTCCAAGCAAAACGCACATTAAAACGTGCTTCGGTATTGGTAATATGTTCTATTTCTTCTATCGATCCATCTCTTCCATAACCAAGGTATTGACTTCCTCCAAGTGGAGTAAATTGACGCCCCACCAAAGTTACACGAGTTATTAATCCCTGAAACCATTCGCGCTCGTACCATGCTTCGGCAAAATTTACGCGCGTTAAACTTGTAAGCGGACTTACCCGAAAGAGTGAAGCTAAAACGTTGTCTTGTGAGTAACCATTAGTGCTTTGTCCTAAGATCTCGTTATCACTTCTATAACGCATTCCAACAAGTTGGCGAGAAGGTTTTTTAGTGATGAAAGATTTAAAACCCAAGGAGTATTTCCATTTCTCATCTTTTAATCCATAGGCTACATATCCTGCCAGTTCATACCATTTACTGAACAGATCACTTGTTCGGCCTCCAAAACGTAAGCGTAAACCTTCGAGTTTGTTGTACGAAACTAAATTAGTGTAAGGACCAATTTCAAAATTGTTGAACTTTTTATAACCTGCAACTGCCACATAAAAAATATCCACCCATGTTTTATACACTGGTAATGATTGAATGGTATCGATCATTTTAAAGATCTTTAATTCGCGCACCGATAAACTATCGTGTCGATTATTAGCCC
Organism: uncultured Akkermansia sp.; assembly: GCA_964474925.1. Classification (GTDB taxonomy): domain Bacteria; phylum Bacteroidota; class Bacteroidia; order B-17B0; family Aurantibacillaceae; genus Aurantibacillus. Next base: position 6,950 of record CAYYUS010000064.1, read on the forward strand.
AAAATTCATCGCTTCGTTTGGTGGCACTATCTTCAATGGCAATAGCATCGCTAAACTCATAGAATTTATCTGTTTTAGGTTCGTCAATAATAATATTTCGGTATGAAGTTGTTTTTCGTCCGTAAAAGCCAATAGAATTTTTTGTTGGCGCAAAATCAATTACCAACCTGTCTTTTTTCATGATCCAGGTGCTATCGGTATAAACATATTCCTGAATTACGGCAGCAGTATTGATAAAGTTAAGATTCGCATCCTTTGGCAAACTCATTTCCAAACGTTTGATGCCCCAAGTTGTATCGGCTATCCAAATATTTCCTGCAAAGGATAATTCTTGTACACGTTTTGGTTTAAATCTAATATGATATACATAATGATTGTCTTGAAATAAACTATCCACCATGTAGAATTTATAATAGAATAAAGCGTTTTCACCAATAGGACTAGGAATTTGTTTATTGAATGCGATCACGTTATTATTATACACGTTGATCTTTTGATACATATCACCTAATACCTGCGAAACACTCGCGTTTTCCATACCGGTGATCTTACTGGCCTTGATCACTTCTTTTTTACGTTCCGGATCACTCTTGTAATAAAAATCCGATAAACTTTCTACAATAAAAAATGGAAGCGAAGGTTTTTCGCCGCTATTGGTACTATCTACATTGTCAAATACAAACTTGATGGGTTTGAATATTTTTTTCTCGCGCATTTCTTTTGGGATTCGCGTAAGGTCGAATTCTAATTTATTGTAGGTTTCGTATTGGTACGATTTTAAGTTAGCAGGATTATTTTCTTCTTTATTTTTATTTGCATTACGAATGATGCGATGCGCGGGGTTTTCACCCATGGTTACAACAACTTCATCCAACGAAACACCACCATCTTCAACCATGGGCATGTTTATTTCTTGCACTTTTAAATTCTTATTTATTTTGCGAGCACAACGTTTGTAACCTATATAACTTGAAATAAGTGAATCGCCCAAAACATTGGCTTTGATCACAAAATTTCCATCAAAATCGCTGGAGTTACCTGTTTTAGTTCCTTTAATAATTACAGGAACAAAGGGTAAAGCTTCTTTAGTACTCGCAACATAGATCTTACCTGTAATGGTATACTCCTGGCTGTAAACCGAATGAAGGCTTAAGATGAAAAGAAAAAGTAGAAACTTTTTAAGCAACATAAGTCCTAAAAATACGAATAAGCGCTTTATTCACAAACTCCAAAATAGGCTTATTTTGCTAAATTTGTGATAATGTATCATTGGCTGAAAATATATGATAGCTTTGAGGCCTTGGAGAACAATGTTTTAACAAGCAAACCAGAAGTTTTTGTGTTAAAGGGAGAACGTATTTGTATTGCAAAAGGGAAGGATACATTTTATGCGGTGCAGGAAAAGTGTCCACATAACGGCGCATCTTTGCAGCAGGGTTTTTGTACAGAGGAAGGTGAAATAGTTTGCCCGGTGCATCGGTATAAATTCGATCTTAAAAGTGGCAAAGCAACCGCGGGCAGTAGTTTTGCATTAAAGACCTACCCTTTGGAAATTAGGGACAATGGAGTGTTTGTAGGAATTAAAGTTAAATGGTGGGAAATGTAATGGCTACAAAAAAAATTAAAAATATTATTTTCGATCTGGGTGGAGTGATCATTAATTTGGATACAGCGGCTACTATAAAAGCCTTTGTTGATCTGGGTATAACTGATTTTGAGAATATTTACAGTCAATTATCGCAAACCAATTTGTTCGATCAATTTGATAAGGGTTTGATAACCGAAAATTATTTTTTTAATAGTATCAAAAATCAATTCGACCTTAAAAAACCTTTACACGATCTTGAAAAATCGTGGAATGCTATGTTGCTTGATTTTCCGAAGCACAGGTTAGACTCTTTAAAGAAGTATAAGGAAAGTCATCGTACATTTTTATTGAGTAATACCAACGAAACACATATTCGCGAATTTCATAGAACGTTACATCAAAATTACGGCATGCGT
>CAYYUS010000065.1:0-8949 GCA_964474925.1 uncultured Akkermansia sp.
GTGCTTCCTTTAAACTTGAAGGAGATACTTTAAAAATTCTTAAGAATAATGATCTTGAAACACGAACTATTTTAAAAGGATCGCTGCAAAAAGAGCTTACTGAATTTATTTCTTCCTTTGAAACAGACAAACTTTCAGTTCCATTTCCTTACAGCGCGGTGTTTGGTTACTCGTCATTTGATGTGATCGATCTGATAGAAGATAACATATCTAACTCTTACACTTCTGAAATTCCCAAAGTACAGTATGCCTTCTTTTCTCTTTTACTTGTGTTCGACCATGCGAAACATCAAGCTTATGTTGTAAGTTTTGATCATTCGGCAAATGAAGCAAATAAAAATGCTAAACTACTCATTGAACGCTTGAATTCATCTGCAGTTCCATCACATACATTCGAGGCCATTGGCGACATTTCTTCATCTACAACTGATGAGCATTACCTCGAATTAGTTCAAAAAGCAAAATGCCACTGTAAAATTGGCGATGTATTTCAACTTGTATTATCTAGGCGCTTTAAACAAAAGTTCATTGGAGATGAATTCAATGTCTACCGTTACTTGAAACAGATCAATCCTTCACCTTATCTGTTTTATTTCGATATGGGTTCATTTAAGCTATTTGGATCGTCGCCCGAAGCTCAACTTTTAGTAAAAGATTCAATAGCGGAGATCCATCCCATTGCAGGAACTTACAAACGCTCAGGCAATGAGGACCTTGATCACATTGCTGCCCAAAAATTAATGAACGACCCAAAAGAAAATTCAGAGCACTATATGTTGGTTGATCTGGCAAGAAATGATCTTAGCACCTGCTGCGAAGATGTAAAAGTTGAACGCCTAAAAGAATTGCAATTTTTCTCTCACGTTATTCATTTGGTCTCAAAAGTAACAGGCAAACTAAAAAAAGGAGTAAATGGAATTAACTTGCTTTACCGTTCATTTCCTGCGGGCACTTTAAGCGGAGCTCCTAAACATAAAGCTCTGCAGTTAATTCGCCAATATGAAACAGAATCTCGAAATTTTTATGGGGGTTGTGTTGGATATATTGAAACCAATGGCAATATTAATCATGCCATTATGATCCGCTCATTCTTAAGTATTCAAAATGAATTGCATTTTCAGGCCGGAGCGGGTATTGTGATCGACTCCGTACCAAACAACGAGTTAGCCGAAATAGATCACAAAACAAGCGCCTTAAAAAAAGCGATAAAAGAAGCCAATAAACTAAATATTATTCCAACCTTTACAGCAGATGAAACTCTTAGTGCTCGATAATTACGATAGTTTTACTTACAACCTGGTTCACCTAGTTGAAAAAGTAAGCGATGCAAAGATCAGCGTTGTTAGAAACGACAAGATCGCACTTGAAGAAATTGCGAATTTTGATAAGATACTCTTATCTCCGGGACCAGGTTTGCCAAAAGACGCAGGTATCATGCCCCAATTATTAAAAACATACTCTTCCAGTAGATCCATTCTTGGTGTGTGTTTAGGTATGCAAGCTATTGCCGAAAATTTTGGGGGCTCTTTGCAAAATCTAGATACAGTTTACCACGGCATTGCAACATCAGTTACAATTACTGAAAACAATTCTCTATTTACTGGTTGCCCAACCAGTTTTAAAGTTGGGCGCTATCATTCGTGGGTTGTTGATCGCATCAATATTCCGGCTGAACTAAAAGTAACGGCAGTTGATGAACAAAACAATATCATGGCGCTTGAACACAAAACGCTTGACGTAAAAGGCGTTCAATTTCATCCAGAATCTATTCTTTCTGAATACGGTGAATTGATGATCACCAATTGGCTTAAGGCCTAATCTATTTCATATACCATTTTTGTGGTCAGCATTATTGCTGAATTATTGATCATTTAATACTAAACCTATGTCAAAAAAATATCTATTACATAAACTTTATACAAATAACACGCTCAATTCGGAAGAAGCTGAAGAGTTAATGCTGCAGATCACCGAAGGCGCATTCTCTGAAATGGAAATAGCGATCATTCTTATGTTCTATAAAACGCATCCTCTTACAGTAAATGAATTAAGCAGTTTTCAAAAAGTACTTCTCGAAAAAGCGATAAGATTTGATATCCCTTTTGAAGCTATTGACGTTTGCGGAACCGGTGGCGATGAAAAAGACACGTTCAATATCTCTACATTAAGCGCTTTGGTAATTGCGTCGTGCGGTTACAAAGTTGTAAAGCATGGCAATTACGGTGTAAGTTCGTTAAGCGGTTCTTCCAACATATTAGAGCACCTTGGTTACACATTCACAAACAAAACAGAAGCACTAATGGGTCAACTTGAAGAAAATAATATTTGCTTTCTTCATGCACCATTGTTTCATCCTGCATTAAAACATGTAGCTCCCGTAAGAAAAGCAATGGGCACTAAAACCATCTTTAATTTGTTGGGGCCACTCGTAAATCCATGCAACATCTCGCATCAATTCATTGGTGTGAATAGTTTAGAGACCATGCGCACTTACAATTACCATTTACAAAAAACAAGATCCAAATATTCTCTTGTTCACAGCATAGATGGTTATGATGAGATATCCTTAACATCACAATTCAAAATTGTAGGAACTCATGGCGAACAACTGTTCCATCCCAGCGAGTTAAAACTTTCATTGATAAAGCCCAATGATCTCCATTCGGGTGGAAGTATTGAAAATGCTTCTAAGATCTTTATGAATGTACTAACAAATTCCTCAAGCCTTTCTCAAAAGAACACCGTTATAATTAATTCAGCATTTGCCATTCAGCTGATAAGCAATAAAAATATTGAAGATTGCATTCAACTAGCTACCGAAGCCATCGATAGTTTAAAAGCCTTAAAAACATTTAAAAATTTAATCCATAAAAAACATGAATACACTTGATAAAATAATATCCGACAAACGACAGTTCGTTAAAGAAAAAAAGGAGTTAGTTCCCTTAAAATTACTTGAGAAAAGTATCTATTATGAAAGTCAAACCGTTTCATTAAAAGAATACATTCTCCGAAAGGACAAGAACGGCATCATTGCTGAAATAAAAAAACGTTCCCCCTCCAAAGGTAATATCAATTTGTATGTAGACATTGAAAAAACCTCGATTGGTTATATGCAAGCCGGAGCGAGCGCCATTTCTGTATTAACCGACACTCCTTACTTTGGTGGAAAAAATGAAGATCTAACGCTAGTTCGGAAATTTAATTTCTGTCCTGTATTGCGAAAAGATTTTATTATTGATGAATACCAGATCATTGAATCCAAATCTATTGGTGCGGATGCCATTTTACTGATCGCTTCCGTTCTTACAAAGGAGGAAATAAAAAGCTTTACAAAGCTAGCACATACATTAGGTTTAGAAGTTCTTTTAGAGATCCACTCCAAAGAAGAAATTGATAAGATCTCCGATTACAACTCAATTGTTGGAATAAATAATCGCAATTTAGGTTCACTATCCATTGATCTTCAAAACTCGAGTTTACTTATTCCATACTTAAAAGGAATAGAGGTTAAGATCACCGAAAGTGGTATAAGATCAGCTGAAGATCTTCTAGAACTAAGATCTATCGGGTTTAACGGATTTCTTATTGGTACTTTATTTATGAAAAGTAGCAGGCCGCATTTAGCCTTAAAACAATTTATTGAAGAATTACGCAGTAAAAATCTAGCTCATGCTTAAGTTAAAAGTGTGCGGATCAACAGATCCCGAAAATATAAAACAGCTGGTAAAATTGGGGCCCGATATGATCGGCTTGATATTCTACTCATCCTCTCAAAGAGATGTTAGCAGTAAAAACGCTACGGAGATCTGTGAAACAATCCCTTCTCATATAAAACGTATTGGTGTTTTTGTTGATTCAGATCTTAATTTCATTGAAGAAACAATTATAAGATACAAACTGGATCTGATCCAACTCTATCATGAAGACATTTCATCCTTTCAAGATCTGAGATCGAAAGTGAAGATCATTAAGGCCATTTCTGTAAATACAGGAGCTGATATTTTAAAAACGGATAATTACATCCATCAATCAGATTTTTTTCTATTTGATACTAAAGGAGAAAAACCAGGGGGCAACGGAATAAAATTTGATTGGCGAATTATTGAAAATTATAAGGGGAAAATTCCTTTTTTATTAAGTGGGGGAATTGGTCCCAACGACGCAGAAAGCATTAAACAAATTTATCACGAACAATTCTTCGGAATAGATATCAATTCAAAATTTGAAATTGAACCGGGAATAAAAAATATTGAAACCATACATCATTTTAAAACAAAATTATATGACAACACTGAACATAATAGATGAAAAAGGATACTACGGCGAATACGGCGGTGCTTATATTCCCGAATTACTTTATAATAATGTGAATGAACTAGAACAAAACTATTTGACTATCATTCATTCAAAAGAATTTCAAAAAGAATACCATGATCTGCTTGAAAATTATGTAGGAAGACCAACGCCTTTGTATCTAGCCAAAAATCTATCTGAGCAATTCAAAAGTAAGATCTATTTAAAGCGTGAAGATCTTTGTCATACCGGTGCGCACAAAATAAATAATACCATCGGGCAAATATTAGTTGCAAAAGCCCTTGGCAAAAAAAGAATTCTTGCCGAAACAGGTGCCGGTCAACACGGCGTAGCTACGGCTACAGTTTGCGCCTTATTAAAACTGGAATGCATTGTTTACATGGGCGAAATTGATATGCAACGGCAGGAAGCAAATGTTGCACGCATGAAAATGTTAGGAGCAACTATTATTCCTGCAGTTTCAGGAAGTAAAACTTTAAAAGACGCCACCAATGAAGCCATTCGCGGTTGGATAAACGATCCCAATTCGTATTACCTCATTGGCTCAGTTGTTGGTCCACACCCCTATCCTGACATGGTAGCAAGATTTCAAAGTATAATTAGTAAAGAAATAAAACAGCAATTATTGAAAGTTGAAGGGATATCAGAACCAGACATGGTAATTGCATGCGTTGGTGGCGGAAGTAATGCAGCAGGTGCTTTTTACGAGTTTATTGATTCAAAAAAAACAAAATTAATTGGTGTTGAGGCGGCCGGCAAAGGTGTTGATACAGGATATAGTGCCGCCACAATGACACTAGGAACAAATGGTATTTTACACGGGTCAAAGTCTATCATAATGCAAACAAAAGATGGACAAGTTATAGAACCTTATTCCATTTCTGCGGGATTGGATTATCCCGGAATTGGTCCACTACACGCATTTTTGGGCAAAAGTAAAAGAGCAACCTATTTAAATGTGACCGACGAAGAAGCTTTACAAGCTGCTTTTAATTTAACTAGGCAAGAAGGAATTATTCCTGCTTTGGAAAGCGCCCATGCCTTAGCCATCCTAAATAAACTTGAATTTACAAAAGACCAAGTCATCGTTATTAATCTCTCGGGAAGAGGTGATAAAGATATTCCAACATATTTAAAACATTTAAACTAAATGAAAAATAAAATAGACACACTTTTCGAAACAAAAGAAAACGAAATACTTTCAGTTTTCTTTACAGCAGGATATCCACACGTTAATGATACTTCCCGTATTTTAGAAGAACTTCAAGAAAACGAAGTTGACCTTATAGAAATTGGCATTCCCTATTCCGATCCATTAGCTGATGGCCTTGTGATACAGAAGTCTAGTCAAACAGCCATAGAGAACGGTATGAATTTGAAATTGCTCTTTGAACAATTATCCGATATGAGGTCAAATATTAAAGTGCCAATAATTTTAATGGGGTATTTAAATTCCGTAATTCAATTTGGGGTTGAAGAGTTCTATCAAAATTGCCAAGAGAATTCTGTCTCCGGAGTAATTCTTCCTGATCTTCCTTTAGCCGAATTTGAAAAACACCACAAGCAATTTGCCAATACATATGGTGTCAAAGTTATTTTTTTGATCACACCTCATACAAACATTGAAAGAATAAAACAAATTGATGCCGTGAGCACAGGCTTCATTTATGTTGTTTCTTCCAATAGTACAACCGGAAACAGTCATCAAAATTTTGAGGCGCTCGAAAAGTTCTATCAGCAATTACATCAAATCCCTTTGAAAAATAAAACACTTATTGGATTTGGTATAAATGATCATGCTAGTTTTACAAAAGCCTCAAAACTCGCCAAAGGAGCTATTATTGGCAGTGCTTTCATTAAAGCATTATCAAAAAAGCAATCTATTTCATCGTTTGTAAACTCAATTAAAAACATTCAAACAATCACATCATGATCATTCAACTAAAAAACAAATTAGAGCCAAATGAATTGGAGGCTATTACCAACGCTCTCAAAGAAACTGGGATCATATCAAATTATGTAGAAACACAAAAGAACAAATACCTTGTTTGTTTTACAAAAAGTGAATTCGATATCCGAAAATTTGGTCATTTATCGGGAGTACAAGATGTGCATGCCGTTGGCGACGACTATAAATTAGTAAGTAAAAAATGGAAATTGAATAGCAGCACGATCGAACTCATAGATAAAGTAAGCTATACCAAAGAACCGATCGTTATGGCGGGGCCGTGTTCGGTTGAAAGCGAAGAGCAAATGGAAAAGATCGTTTCTCATCTACTAAAAAATAATATCAAGATCTTGAGAGGTGGCGTTTTTAAACCGCGAAGTTCTCCGTATGCGTTTAGAGGATTAGGAATAGAGGGGCTAAAAATGATGCATTCATTTTGCAAACCTCACGATATAAAAATTGTTACCGAAGTAATGCAAGTTTCGCAAATAGACGATATGCTGCCTTATGTAGATGTTTTTCAAGTTGGCGCAAGAAATTCGCAGAACTTTAATTTACTTGATGCGCTTGGCTCGGTAAATAAACCCATCCTATTAAAAAGAGGCATTAGCGGAACTATTGATGAACTATTACAATCGGCAGAATATATTTTCTCGAAAGGAAATGAAAAGATCATGCTTTGCGAAAGAGGCATAAGAACCTTTGAAAATTCTTACAGAAATACATTTGATATCAACGCTATTCAGGTACTAAAAGAAAAATCACATCTTACGGTTATAGCCGATCCAAGCCATGGCGTTGGCATCCGCGATCATGTATCAAAACTTGCATTGGCCTCCTTGGTAGCAGGGGCCGATGGAGTAATTTATGAAGTACATCCTAGTCCTGAAGAGGCTTTATCCGATGGCTTTCAAACCCTAAATTTTGAAGAATCTAACAAGTTACAAACGCAAATACGCAATTTACAAACCTTTTTAAATAGCAATTAAATCCGTAATTTCATGGCACATTCTTATGGCAGAAAATAGCACGATCATATTCGACACCAATACATTCTCAAAATTAAATTCCTTCTTAAAAAAAGGAAAATATTCACGCTTGATCGTATTAGCAGATTCAAATACCATTAATGAATGTTATCCCATTATAGCAAAAAATTGTGCGATCATTCAAAAAGCGGATATATTAGAGATCGATGCCGGCGAAGTAATTAAAACACTTGATACATGCAAAGAACTTTGGGAAACACTCAGCGAAGCACAAGTAGATAAAAATGCTTTATTGATAAACTTAGGCGGTGGTGTTATTACAGACGTTGGGGGATTTGTTGCCAGCGTTTATAAAAGAGGAATAGATTTTATTCATGTCCCCACCAGTTTATTAGCAATGGCCGATGCAAGTGTTGGTGGCAAATGCGGCGTTGACCTTAATTCGTTAAAAAATCAATTAGGAACTATTACGCAACCTAAAGGAGTTTTTATAAATACCCAATTTTTAAATACACTTCCACAACGCCAATTAGCTAATGGTGTTGCCGAAATAATAAAGATGGGACTTATTGCCGATGCTAAACTGGTAAAAGCCATGCAAGACAATAAAACACTTTTAGATACATTGATCAAAAGAAGTGTGGCGCTTAAAATGGCTATTGTAAAAAAAGATCCTAATGATAAAGGCATTCGTAAAATATTGAATTTTGGTCATACCATTGGCCATGCCATTGAAAGTTACTTTTTAGGAACAAAAGATGAGTTATTACATGGAGAAGCTATTGCTATTGGTATGTTCATTGAAAGCCTAATTGCTTTTGATAAGAAGATGATCAAAACAAATGACCTCCAAACTATTATTGATCTTATAAAACCAAATTACCAGGTTTTAGCATTTTCCCAAGAGGAAGAACAGAAAATAATGGAGTTAATGCTTCACGATAAAAAGAATAAGAACAACAAGATCCGAATGAGTTTGATCAATAAAATTGGATCCTGTAAATACGATTTAGAAGTAAGCGTTTCACAAATACAAAAAGCATTTAAAACGTATCATCAGATCATTGGCGCTTAAAAAATACATACCTATAATTAAATTGCCCGGCTCAAAAAGCATTAGTAATCGTTTACTAATGATAAAAGCCATTGGTAATTTAAATTTCGATATTGAAAATATGTCGGATAGTGACGATACAAAATTACTGATCAAAGCGCTTCATGATATTCGTTTAGGAAAAACTGAAATAAACATTGGTGATGCCGGAACCAATATGCGCTTTTTATGCGCTTATCTTTCGTGTTTAAAAAATAAAATCTTTATACTTACCGGAAGTGAACGCATGAAAGAGCGACCTATTAGGGAATTGGTAGATTCGCTAAAAAGCATTGGCGCCGATATTTCTTACCTTGAAAAAAATGGGTTTCCTCCTATAAAAATAATTGGCAAAGAGCTTAGCGCTCCTGAGATCACCATGAAAGCCGATGTGAGTTCGCAATTTGTTTCAGCACTTTTACTCGTGAGTCCGCTTCTTAAAAGCACAAAGCAAATAGAACTAGACGGAGAAGTAGTTTCATCGTCGTACATAAAAATGACGATGGAGCTTATGCATTTATTTGGAAAGAACAGTATTTGGAAAGATGATACCATAGAAATAAAACCGGGCTTATACAGAAGTGATAAAACGTGTATTTATA
>CAYYUS010000066.1:0-8831 GCA_964474925.1 uncultured Akkermansia sp.
GATGGAACGAACTGGACCAACATTACCGGTACATTGCCAAACAGATATGTTACTTCTATTCATGCCTCACCTAATGTGGCCAACAACGTGTATGTAACCCACACCGGTTATAAGTTCAACGAATACATTCCGCACATTCACAAATCAACTAATAACGGAACAACATGGATAGATATCAGTGGAAATTTACCGCAAGCAGGAATAAATGATGTGCTTGTTGTTCCGGGGAACGAAAATAATTTGTTTGTAGCAAATGATATTGGCGTTTACGTTACATACGATGCCGGAATTAATTGGTACAGGGTTGGAAACAATATGCCAATTATTTCGGTTTGGGACATTGCATATAATGCAACAACACAGCGATTAGTAGCGGGTACATATGCAAAATCATTACAAACAATTGATGTAACCACTTTAACTACAGGAATTGCCGCGCTTAATAAAAACACTCCGGAACTTTTGGTGTATCCTAGTATTGTTACAAATAATGAGTTGAACATCAAAACCAACGATCATGGAAATACTACTAAGGCAAGTATCATTGACCTTAGCGGAAAAACAGTGAAAGTAGTTGATGTTGATAAAGAAATTACCATTGTGGATGTGTCGAACCTTGCAGTAGGTGCATATTTCGTAAAATTGAGCTCAGATAAAGGAATAACCGTAAAACGTATCATAAAGAACTAATACGGTTAATATTTATTCATAATAGTGGAAAAGCAGCTCATAAGGGCTGCTTTTTTAATGCTATTTTTACCCCACAAAATTAAAATAGATGAAATTTTTTATAGATACAGCAAACCTCGCTCAAATTAAAGAAGCACAAGACCTTGGTGTTTTAGATGGTGTAACCACAAATCCTTCGCTTATGGCAAAGGAAGGCATTAAAGGACAAGACAATATTTTAAAACACTATGTTGACATTTGTAATATTGTTACAGGTGATGTGAGTGCCGAAGTTATCTCAACCGATTTTGACGGAATGGTAAAAGAAGGCGAAGCGTTGGCAAAATTACATCCGCGCATTGTTGTAAAAATTCCAATGATAAAAGAAGGCGTAAAAGCCATTAAATATTTTACCGATAAAGGAATTAAAACGAATTGCACATTGGTATTCTCTGCAGGTCAAGCTTTATTGGCTGCAAAAGCAGGGGCTACTTATGTTTCCCCCTTTATTGGAAGATTAGATGATGTAAGCACAGATGGTTTAGGTTTAATAGCCGACATTCGCCTTATTTACGATAATTACGGATATGAAACGCAAATTTTGGCTGCAAGCGTTCGTCACCCAATGCACATCATTGATTGCGCTAAATTAGGAGCAGATGTTGCAACTTGTCCGCTTAGTGCCATTGTAGCATTATTAAAACATCCTTTAACGGATAGCGGCTTAGCACAATTTTTGGCCGACGCTAAAAAATAATTTTTCAAAACAAATTCCATGAAACAGGTTCGTAAAATATACAGCATATTTTTCAGCCTGTTTTTTTTATGTGGTTCTGCGCAAACTGAAGAAAAACCAAAAGTTTCTAATGCAGGATGGTTTTCGTTAGGAGCTCGAAGCACAGTAAGCGCTTTTAGCGGTGAAGGTGCGGGTATTGGAACCGGTGGATCTTTTAAAATACAGTTAAGTAATCATGTAAATACAGATTGGTTTGCAGACTTCATCACTATTAATATACAGGAAAAAGTACGAAGTGATTACTACCATATAGGATGGTCTGTATTGTTCTATCCAACCGATTATTCTAGGTACTCTGAAAATAAAAAAAAGTATTACCCTAAAAAGTTTCAACCGTTTATTTTGGCAGGACACTGCTTTGATTATAATAAGGTAACCATAATCAGTAGTCCTGGCGTTTCTGTAGATCGTTGGGGTTCTGCTGTACAGGCCGGGTTTGGCACACACTTTAATTTGAATCATAGAATGGACATTACCTTAATGTCGCAGTACATGATTCATTTAAGTACTGTATTACACACGCATATAGAACCGAATAATATTGCTATCAGCGAAGGTCAAAGCACAATACTACACGGCCATTTATTGACGACCATTAGTTTAAATTATAAAATTGGTAGGCTATGGAGAAAGTAAAAAAGATATTGTCTTTGCTTTTGTTGTGTAGCGTACTCATTATGCGTTCACAAGTTGTTCCTAGAGCCGGTACCATAAAAGCAATGGCTACAATTAGTCCTGCTAAAATGTTTGGTTATAATGAATCTTATTTTTATTTGCATGGAAATTTAGAAAGTTATTTGGGCAATGATGTTTCTGTTGCAGGTGATGGTTATATGTTTCTTGGCGAGCAAACCAAGGCACCTGAAGGATTTAGATCGATAAATAATTTGTTTTTTGGATTGAATTATCATTTATTAAAAACAGGACCGAGTGACTTTTACATTGGTGGTCAGCCTGGTGTTTGTATAGCAAAAGTAAAAACAGATTCCCCAAAAGTTCCTATTGCGCACACAGGTACAAGTCCTGTATTCTCAGCTGTGGTTGGATATAATTATTTTGTTGGGAATTACTTTAATTTCTTTTTTCAAGCAAGATACATTGCAGGCTCACATAATTACGATCTTCATAAAAGCCTATCGGAAATAAGATTTTCGGCGGGACTAGGATTTAATATAAATACTTTACCTGTTTGTCGGTTGAAAGCAAAGCATGGTGACCTAGATTCAGACCTTAAGAAGCCTTAACACCTTCTCAATATCCTCCGGTGTATCCACACAGTGACTTTCGTAAGTAGTTTCGACACATTTTATTTTAAAACCATTCTCTAACCAGCGTAATTGCTCAAGTGATTCGGCTTTTTCTAAAGGAGAAACAGGAAGTTTGGAAATTTTCTCTAAAATATCTGCACGGTAAGCATACATTCCAACATGTCGGTAGTAATCGTGTTTTATATGCCAGTTCTCGGGCTTTTCGTTTTTTACAAAGGGAATAATACTTCTACTAAAATAAAGCGCTTCTTTATGTTGGTTCAATGCAATTTTTACTTCGCCCATATCGGCTAGCATTTCGTAATTAGAACACTTGATCATTTGCGTTGCTAATTCTGTGCTACCATCGCATGCTTTAGCCAGTGAATTTATTTGTTCGGGATGTAAAAAGGGTTCATCGCCCTGAATATTGATGATATAGGTAGCCTTTGAGCCACTTAAGGTGTATGCTTCCTGACATCTATCAGTTCCGCTTGGGTGATCGGCCTTGGTAATAATGCATTTTACGCCAATTTCTTTGCAGTGCTTTTCAATTCTTTCATCATCGCTGGCCACAACCAGTTCGGTTAATAGCGTTGCTTTTTTGCTTTGTTCAACCACGCGTTGCAACATGGTTTTGCCATCGATCATAACCAATGGCTTACCCGGAAAACGGGTAGAGGCATAACGAGCCGGAATGATACCGATAATTGACATAGGTTTAGTTTATAATGTAAATATACGGCAGATTTTGGAATTGAAATTCTGCTGAATATTTATGATTAATATCAAAGGTAAGTAAAAACTAACATCTATCTTTGCAACGTCAATATCGTGAAAAAAATAGCTGCCTCTATATGCATTCTTTTAGCCTCCTATTTGGCACTTACTTCGTTTAGGGTAGGTAAAATAGAAACAAGCACAATTCTGCATCAAATGTATGATTCTATGCGAAATGTAAAAACCCTTAGAATCAGCATTAGCGCAATTGAACGCCTGGGTAGTACCTATGCGAGCGCGGCTTCGGAGGTTAAACTGCAAATGAATCCACGACGTTTATATTTTAATAATAAAGCAAAAAAACTTGAGATCCTTTACAATCATAATTCAAATAATAACAAAGCCCTTGTAAAACCTAATCATATCCCAAATCTTAACCTCGATCCCAATGGAAATATGATGCGAAAGAACCAACATTATACCATTCATGAATTAGGGTTTGATTTTATTGGAAGATCCATAGCACTAACATTATCAAAAGATAAAGATGGTTTAAAGAACTTAGTGTACAAGGGCAAAAGCAAAAAGATGAGTTATAACTGTTATTTGCTTCAATACGAGAATCCAGCATATACTTATGTTGAGTATACAGTAGGAGCTAAAGAAACCGCCAGCTCAATAGCCGCTAAGCTAATTGTGAATGATTACTTGTTACGCCACAAGAACGATCTTTTAAACGATTTTGGTTACCTCAAAAAGGGGAAGAAGATATTAGTGCCCAATTTGTACTGCAAAAAGGCTGTGATCTTTATTGACGAAAAGCTGATGTTGCCCGTGTCAGTAAGTCTTTACGACGATCTGGGTCTCTTTGAAAGCTACGAATATCCAAGCATGACCATTAATCCCGCCTTTAAGGAAGAGGATTTCAATAAGGATAATAAAGAGTATGGTTTCAGGTAAAATGCCCTGTCAATTTGCGGTTTAAACAAAAGCATTTTTTTAATCAAAAAAAATTTATACTTTAAGGCAAATTTTATGTGTTACGCATAAACAAAATTTAGCTATGAGGTATATTTTTCTACTATTCATTACACTTAGTTTAAGTGGCTTTGCTCAAAAAAACAAAAAGAAAGCGATCGACGATACGAATTTCAAGATCGATTCATTACCAAATATTTTACTACGAGAGCTTAATCGTTACAGAGCAGAAAAGGGATTAGACCGATTGGAGTTCAATACCATGATGAACGAAGCCGCTGCTTTAAGTTCGGAGAAAATGGCCGCTGCAGGGAAAGATAAAATTGAACCTGCAAGTACAAAAAAGAATCTTAAGAAAGTTGGAGCTACCAAAAAGGGCGAAGAAGTTACCATGAAGGCCCCTATTAGTAAAGGAAGAGAAGCTTATAAAACCCATGAAGTAGCAAAAGTAATATATGAGCGTTGGGAAAGTAATGTTAAGAATTTACTAGTTCTCAATAATCCTAAGTATACACTTATTGGTATCTCTTGTGCAATAGATGATGAAGGAAAGAAGGTATTTGCCAGTGCGGTATTTGGCGGTTATGATATTACAAACGAAGGAGTGGAGCACAAAAAGGAAATTGCTGTGCCTTACAATAAAACCTCTAGTAAATTAAAGGATTTTGAGGCTAAGAAATGTAAAAATTGCGAGCGTTGGAGAAATTACGACGTATTGCACAAAGGTTTAAGTGTAAGCGATGGGAAAATTTACTTAGAGTTTAAAAATTCGCGCGAAATGCGCCGATTACTTAAAAAAGCAAAGGATGGTTTGGCGGTTGATGTTGTTCAGCGCGATCAATACACTAAAGCAGATTATAATATTGTAGATAATAATATTTACAATAAAGGGGTGATGAGCAAGGTCATCTACAAGGATAAATTCTTCAAAAGCAATTTGCTTACTAAAAATGTTGACAAGAAAAAGAAGAATAAGATAAAGGGAATACGAGTGATGATGGGAAAATTTAATCCTAAGATCACCGGCGATTATGAAATAAATTTAATTGTGGTGCAAGATGGAAAGTACTGCAAAACAATTACGCGTGGTTATAGCGAAAGTGGGAACATTGATAGTAAAACCCCAATTGGTATTATGCCAATGAAAGGTAGTGTAGGGATAAAGCCACCATTTGAACCAAAATCTGAAAGTTCTATT
Organism: uncultured Akkermansia sp.; assembly: GCA_964474925.1. Lineage (GTDB taxonomy): Bacteria > Bacteroidota > Bacteroidia > B-17B0 > Aurantibacillaceae > Aurantibacillus. The sequence continues at coordinate 5,609 of CAYYUS010000066.1, forward strand.
CTTACATTCAATATTCCTTTCGAAAAGAATAAATTCGAATTCAAGAAAGAGGATATTCAACCATTTATTAAAGCCATGAATGAACCCGATTTTATCATTGATGGTTTGTATATCTATGCCTACTCAAGTATTGAAGGAGATTCAGGCGCCAATGCTAAGCTGCAGCGTAAGCGTGCAGAAAGTGTAACAAAAGTATTACAGGAGCAACAAAAAGCCATCATTAAACCTACGGTTGATTGCCGCGATAGTTGGGGTTTGTTTATGTTGGAGAATGAAGATGGTAAATACGCTAACCTGGTGAACATGGGCAAGAGTAAAGCCATAAAAACGATTAACGGCGATCAAAAATTACAAGACGAATTGGAACCTATTTTAGCAAAAGAGCGTTTTGCGCAGATTGTTATGGATGTTACTTATGATGTGAGCGGAGATAAAGAGCAAAAATTTTCTATCGTTCAATTTAATCGCGCGGTTAAAGCGGGTAAAGTGCAGGAGGCCTTAAAGATCATGGAATTTATTGGTAAGCGAATGGTGGAAGGAAAATACCCTGAGAGTATTTTAGATAGTTTGCGATTTGAAGAAAATTCAGCAAATGCCGCTTTAACTAATAACCGCGTTTATTACCGTTACTTAAAACAAGGTTCGGTTGATGAAGATGATGAAGCTGTGTTTGATGGTTTATTAAAAAGAGAACAGGCTCACCCGGTGTTTAATTATAACAAAGTATTTTGTCAGTTGAACTTGGATAGCAATGCCGGAAATCCTGAACACCAAGCCAAGATCCAACAAACCATTGATGGCTTGTATGGAAAATTGGATAGCGCATATGTGAACGGATTGAACATTGAGTGGCAATTTAAAATAATGGAAAGTTTAGACACTGCTGATAATGCAGATGCGCAAATTGACGCATGTATTGCCCGCATCAAAGGCTTTTATAATATTAAAGATGCCAGCTGGCAAAATGCACTTAAATTATCATACGTATTTAGTAAGAGTAAAGATTATAGATACGCCGCTACAGTGCTTGAGCCTTATTTAAGAAGGCCTGATGCAAATGAGAGTCTTGTATTTATGTACATAAGCTCAGCGAGTAGGGTAGCCGAGAAGTATTATTCACGCACGTTTGCTTATGCGCTTGACCTTGCCAAACAAAAAAACGCATCGCGTTACTGTAAATTATTTGGGGCGCCTTACATGACGTTTCAAGTTCTAGAGAACCCTGAGGTAAAAAAGACCTTTATGGGAACTTGTGGAAATGTGTTAAAATAATTAGGCATTAAAAAGGGCATCTCCGTCTAAATTTCATTAATGAGTTTTTAACTCAAGCCTACTATTGTTATATTTAGTAGTAGGTAAAAAACCATTTCGCATGAAAAAATTTTACATGGCACTTATGTTGCTTTCAGCAGGTCTGTCGGCACAAATTGTTAATCCTGTTCAGCCGGGCACTCCCGACTATTTGTTAACGGTTCCAGCAAATCCAAAAGCAAGTAGTAACGCAAATGTCAATAATGGCAATGGTGTTATTGCAACAAGCTATACGCTCACTAAATGTGGATTGAATTTTACTTACGCAAGTAATCCTTTATACAAGCGCCCTTTTTCGTTTCAGGTTGGAGTAACTCAGCCTGCTGCTTTCACTATTTCAGGATTACCAACTTGTGTGGTGATCGAAAAAGCTTTTTTATATGCAGGAATGTCGGGTAATGGAATTGCTGTTACGGCTACAATTACAAATCCGATGTCTACAACCAATAGTTTTCCAATGGCGATCATTGGGCAAGATGCAGATAAGTGTTGGAGTTATGCGGGTTCGTATTCGTATAGAGCCGATGTAACATCAATAATTTCCGGTAATGGTAATTATATGATCTCGGGTCTTCCAACAAATCCTCCAATTGCAGGAAATGATACAGATGGGGCTTTATTGTTTATAGTTTATACCGATCAACAACAAACATATTCAGGAAGTATTGTTATTGCCGATGGTTGTCAAACAAAACCACCGGGACCTGTTACAAGCACTATTACAGGATTTAATGTGTGTGGAGCTGTAACATCGTATACTAATTTTTTAATGGTAAGCGATCTTCAAAAAATAGCCAATACCAATATTAATTTGAATAGCGCAACAAATAATTATGTATTAACTACGGCGCAACAGCAAGTATGGAATTTTATAGTTGATCCGGGCGCTGCGCCGGTTGTTGCTCAAACATCGGCAATCTATAATGTAGGACCAAATGCTAGTGATTGTTATGATATGACAATGGCAGGGATGTATTTTCGTACAAATTGCTTAAGCTGTTCGCCTTCAACAAATACATTGTGTTTATTATCGCCTGCAAATAGCAGCACATTTATTTGTAGAGGCGCAGTTACAACAGTAAGTATTAGTAATCCAAATAATTTAGCTAATCCATCGTATTCAATTCAGCCTGCAGGGCAAATTCAAAGCAACCCTAATTTTACGGTTGCACCAACTTCAAACACAACTTACACGCTTTATATTACAGGAACAACCTCTACCTCTGCAGTAATTACGCAATCTTCTGTGGCAACAGTTTCAGTTTATCCTACAGCGAACATGAATCCATTAGTAACTAATGGAACGTGCGCCACTCCAGTTACAAGTAGCGTAAATTTAAATGTTACGTTCAGTCCAAGTGGAAGTCCAAATTACACAACTACCTGGAGTCCTTTACCTGGAACTGTAACCACGGTTAATAGCCCAACCGCTTCTGGTTTAGTGCCGGGTTTAAATACGGTTACACTTACAACATCTGATGGGTGTAAAACAATTGCCACATTTAGCGTACTTCCAATTCCACAACCCGCAAGTTTCGTAATTGTAAATCCAAGTGGTGACTATACCATCACATGTTTAAATCCAAATGTATTATTAACGGCGAGCGTTACAAATGGAGTTCCTTTATCATACACATGGTTCCCAAGTTGTACAGGCACTTTAGTTGGAGCAAGCATGAACTTTACACAAGCGTGTACAGGGCAGGTTGTAGGCACAAGTTCTACGGGCTGTCAATTTGTTCAAACATTTACGGTGTATCAAAATTATGCCTCACCAACTATCGCAATAACGCCAACAGTACAAAATATTACCTGCGCCGCGGGTTCAGGCTGTTTTACTTTAACAAGTAACATGGGGCCAAACGTTACCACCAATTGGTTTCAGGTAGTTGGAACAACAACAATTTATGTG
>CAYYUS010000067.1:0-8799 GCA_964474925.1 uncultured Akkermansia sp.
ACTGGGGTTTATCTTTACCGATGCTCTTCCTCATGCAAAATCAAGAGGTTCTCTCTTGAAAGAATCGGACAAATAATAATTGTCTAAATAATAAAAACAAATAAAATGGCCTCAACATCTGAGATAGGTCATGCAAAAAATGTGGCTAATTTCGAGGATTTAATTAGCTTCTGCCTAGGATATGGCGCGACCTACAATCCTACATTAAACGCTATTAAGTTAGCGAACATGAATGCCTTAAAAACAAGTGCAACAACTTCGTTGACAAGTGCAGTAACGGCTTTGACAGCTTTTAAAAATGCAACTAACAACCGAGAAATTGTATTTGAACCTGTAAAAAAGTTAACTACAAAAATTATGGCTGCCGTGAAAGCCTGTGGCGCAACTGAGCAAACCATAAAGGATGCGTTAACTATAAATTACAAAATACAAGGTAAACGTGCAACTCCAATCAAAACGGTTTCTTCGGAGATCTCTGCAAGTGCAATTCCTAATCCGAATGATCCGCCGGTTGAAGTTCCAACAGACCCAAAAACAATAAGTGTATCTCAACAAAGTTATGACAGCATGGTTGAACACATGGAGAAGCTTATCAATCTCTTAAGTTCTATTACTGCGTATAACCCAAACGAGAACGAACTTAAAGTTGCAACGTTGAATACTTTGCTTACAAGCATGAAAACAAGTAATACCGCTGTTATTAATGCTTATACAACTTGGAGTAATTCAAGAATCGTAAGAAACGATTTGTTGTACAAGAAAATAACAGGACTTGTGGACATTGCTCAAGAATGTAAAAGCTATGTAAAGTCAATCTTCGGAGCGAGCAGTAGCCAATACAAACAAGTAAGTGGATTAAAATTCAGAAGGGTAAAGTAGAACAGGGAGGCGGAGTAACGCCCGCTTCCCAATTAAATCAAAACAAAATGAAACAGAGTGAAATATTCAAACGGACAATAATTTTTCTGTTGGCTCAATTAAGCGAAAAAGACCAAGCGAAAACGATTGATGCAATAAAGGAAAGTGCTAAGCTTACTAAAGCAGACGCGGGAAGATTGATGTCGCCAATGCCAATACCTGTATTAACAGGAATTGGATTGATCTCTGGCATGACTAAAAAACAATTGATTGATGCGATTGCTAGTAGTGCCAAACTTACAAAAGCAGATGCAGGTTAGTTGAGTATCTGTTATTAGAAGCCGTCTCAGGAAACTGAAGCGGTTTTTTGCGTTTATAAGTTTTATTCTAAATCGTTAATGAAATTTATAATATCGGTCGCATCTTCTTTAGAATCAATAGGACCACAATAAAATGCTAGAATATGACCAGTATTTTTTATTACAATGTGCGCAGGAAGCAAAATCTCTGTCAGTCCAATCTCTTCTAGAATCTCTTTAATAATATCCATCCTTTCATTAATGAAGATAAATTGTTCAGATGAAATGTTTTTCTTAATTAAAAAACTATTAACAGCTGAGTTACTCTGAGGGGAAACAAAAACGAGATTTATGTCTTTATTTATATATTTTCCAATTGATAACAAGAATGGCAGTTCGTTTATGCAAGGCTGACATCCCAATGACCAAAGATTTAAATAAATATAATTTTTTTTCTTAACAGAATTAATCGAATCAATAAAGACGTAGAATTTGTTCGACCTTTTGATTAGTGGCTTATTCATGTTGATAGTTTACTTTACTGTTAAAGCCCAATAATTAAATAGATTTCTTAGCTCCTATATCACTATAACATTTCTTTGCATGATAAGTGTTGACTATGTGTTTTTTTATCTCGTTTGTAAGTTATTTCTAAAATACTATCATTATTAACCAAGAGATCTATTATTTCTGTCATTTGCATTTTCATTACATCTTCGCCATTCATAGTTAATATTATATCCCCTAGATTTAGTCCTTTCAAATCTGCTTCCGAGCCTATAAATATACCACTGATCTTAATCCCATTTATTTCTTTTCTTCGATCAATGCATATAATACCCGGCCCTGTGAGTTTCATCCTTTCAAATCTCCTTTTGTTTCTCAAAGTAAATATTTTACTAGATTTTGCGTCAATCATAAAATTGAATTTGTTAATTAGTTCAATACCAATTAGGCCAATTGGTTCTTGTTTAGAAGGATATACTGAAAATGGACTAACATTATCTAAACTGCAATAAACTAGAGGATTTGTAAAATCATGGTCAAAAATATTCACTTTGGATCTTAATGGGAAGAAGCCATTTGATTTACCATAAAGGTGAAAATGGGTAGCTTTATAATCAACCCGATCTTTTATAGTATCTAGTTTGAATTTTTCAACAGTTTCTTTTGAAAGAGTTATATCAACCTGTGAACCAGTATCGAATAGAAAAGGTCCGGATATTCGTATCCCATTCATGAAAATCGTGGCATTAATGATAATTTGATAGTTTCTTATTTCTAGAGGATGTTGTGCATATCCCTTATAAGTAGTGGATAAGTCTGTGCATTCAGTATATTTAAAGGTGCTGTCGTCAAAGTTTAATCCGAAAGAAGAGTTGCAAAAATAAGAGATTCCTAGTATCCCATTTGTGCTATCTCCGAGATACTCGCTTAGATTCATAATGTCAATTTCGTTGTTGTGGAATTTTAAAGGAAAAGAGTTGATTTTGAAGTTTACTTGATCTTGAAAATTGGATAATAGGGAAAACCTCTCATTATTATCTATTTTATTACGTTTAAATGAAGAGTCAATTGTCAGAAATTGGCAACCAGTATCGAAAAGAAATTTACCTACGATTGAATCGTTAAAGTTTATTAGAAGTTTTATGGAACGATCCTTTTCGGAAAATTTAGTTGTAAAAATTGAGCAATGGTTTTCTGAAGGAATAGTTTTTTCATTATTACATGAGATTAATAAGAAAAGAATATACGCATTAAACCTTACCGCTTTATTGTTAAAGAAGCACTTTATGAGAGGGGTATATAATTTCATGGCACCATCTATCTTTCATAATACTTAATCGCATATTTTTTTATTGAATTAGTACTCCATTCTTCCCATATACCTTTATAGGGGTCATAACCACATTTGAGTGGTTTGCTATACGCATCGTTGGGATTTTCAAGAAACGCCCTACAATCACTACAAATATAACGAAATTCACAATCCTTACAAATGTTTATTTTTTCTTTGTTAATGCCCCAATATTCCTTAAACCCTTCCTTAAGTAAAACATCTTCTAATTTATTCTTGATAATATTACCAAAGGATTTCGAGAGGCTTGGGCAGTTTTTGATATTTCCATGTTGGTCAATTGAAATTTTCCTATTCAAGCAAGAATTATTTTTGCGACCTTCTAAAAAAAATGGTAAATTAATAGTGAAGCTCTCTGTTGAAATGAATCCGCAACATTTATCAGAGGATATTTCTTTTTTTGTGAAAGTTATACTCGAAGGATGGTTTGAATAATTATCAATTTTGCAGCTATGTATGTTTAGCGCACTTATTATTTGAAATTTACCTGCTAATTCTTTTAGGTTATTAATGGTAGTTTCCTGGTTTTCTCGAAGAAAGACCTCAACGTTCCTGATTCTAGTATCAGACACTTTAGAAAGTATTTGGGTCAATTGTTTTAGTGAGAAGTCGTTGTAGCCTCTTAATTCTAAAGTCTGACAACCGAGTATATTTAATGACTCAAAAATTTGGTCCGCGTTATCAATAATTACTTGGGATAATTCAATAATCGAATCCTGGATTTCATAAGGTGTAAAGTAGGTAGAGGAGATTTCAGGAAAGCTGCCGGGGGAGCTTGTGTAATGTCCGAGTTCTAAATCAATTAGTTCATCCAATTTTTGTTTTAGGTGCTTTTCACTAAGATCAATATATTTACCTAGTGTCTTTTGGATATTGTTTTTTTGTAGGTAGAGCAGTATTTCATAAAACTGGTTCGTAATAAAGTAATAGGATTGCTTGTGTAAATCGCATATTATAGATCTAGTAATGCCCTTAACGGGAAAGTTGTTTTGATATAATAAGAAATATGCCTTATCTGCCATTTAATTTGCTTGTTTTTCTGTAATTGTGTTCACAAGAAGTAATTGTCGCATTGTACGGATTACTTTGACAGATTCTAATGGTTCGCCAACTCATATTTAGCCTTTTCCTTTCCATTTTTGATATGAATCTGAAATTCACAGGAAGATGGTTTAGAATTTCTTCGTTAAAGAGACTGTTTTCCATTAATTAGATAATTAGCGATGTCAGATTCAATAGGATAATTGCAACTTTTTGAAATATCATTAAATTGACCAACAGGGTTAATTTCCAAAAAATAATATTTTCCGTTTATAGATTTTACAAGATCTAACAACCCCATTTCTAAACCTAATATTTTCATTAGGTTTTTAATTTTTTTTTCAATGTTCGAAGGGAGTTTATATGGTATCCTTCGATTAGGGAATTGATTGCCCTTCCTACAATCAATTTTGGAGTTAATGGATCTTTGAGATAGAATCGCAGCACAATATAGCTTTGTGTCTAAATAGAAAACACGAAGATCGAATACTTTGTCTATAAATTCCTGGAAGAAGGTTATAGGGAAGTTTTCGTTGAATTCATTTAATACTTTGTCAGTGATTAATTCTGTATATAGCATATAACTATTTTCTTCAGTGAAGTAGCTAAATGAACTGTTTATTACTTTAGTTACAAGATCGCTTTGTATATTCTGTTTAAAATTGACCAAATCGGCTTTATTGTTTGTGATTATAAATCTTGGTATTTCAAGCTTTGAATTTTTGGCACTTAGAAGGACGTTCAATTTGTTAACCTCTCTCTGTTTATTACTGGTGAGGACAATTTTGGTTTGAATTGAAGACAATATAAAATCACTAATTGAGTTTGAATTTGAAATTCTATGATTAGAAAGATCAAAGGCAACTCGTGTATTGAGATTGACTTTATTACAGGCTTCGATAAATTCCGAAAAGTCTTCAAATGAGCTCCATCTTCTAAACCAAATTGAATGATAGGCGGATTTGAGTTGCCGTCCTTTAAAATTCAAATCCAATTTATTTATATAATGAAGGCTTGTTGAATAGGTTTGTAAGCATAAATCCTCTCCGTTCACTCTAATTGGTTTGTAACCGTGAGTAATCAACCAATCCATAACATTTTCAGTTGATAGTTCAAAATGACCAACGCTCAGTATTAGAATTTCCTTTGAGAAGTTTTTCTTGATTTTTTTAACCATTTTTGATTACTAGACCTTGTGGTGTTTTACCTTTTTTGTCCTTTAAATCTACACAAAGAAATCTGCCGTCATCACCTTCAGGTTTAATATAGCTATAACTATACCATTCCCATGAACAGACTAATTGAAAACTTCCCTTAGGAGTAAGGGGAACTGAAATATTTCCAAGATCTAAGGATCTTTGGTTCGTTGTCGAGGAATTGGTGTTTAAAAATATTGGGATAAAAAGTATGTTTTCCATGTTATTAATTTTATGATTTATACATATTTCCAATCTGAACCTTCAATGATAACACTAAATGTTTCTGCAATTTGTGTAGATGCCATTATGCTATAACCAGGTGGTATACATAATGAACCACGCAAGGCTTGGCAAGTAAATGTCTGTAAAGTCGCAGCTTGAGTTACTGCTGGAATTTCAACTTCACTAAAAAGAACACCAGGATTTAATCCAGAAGTATCTAGGATAAATAATCTTACCATTCCTGGACTTGTTGTTTGCTGAGCTTTAATGGTAATGGAACTTATTACCGACCCACTTTCACCACCTCCTGATGCTGCTGTATAAATTGTTGAGTATGTACCCGTAGCACCGTCTAGATTGGAATTGGCGGTACTTACTGTTCCGGATCCGGCATTAGAAATAAGTTCCATAGAGCTTGCCAGATACTCTGGGGTGTTCGCATAGGATATGTCAAAGCCTTCAGCGATAATATTAAAAGTGTCCGCTACTTGTGTTGACACTTGCAATTCTTCGCCGGATTGAAGCGTATATCCAAGAGGAATTACATTTTGATAGCTTATATCACGACTTGATTTTGTTACGGGGAGTACTCTAAATTCTGCTAGTAAGTTATTCGTAAGCCCGCTTCTTTTTGCAAAAAGTCGAATCATTCCATTGCCCGTATTAGTTTGAGCTTTTATTATCAGTGTTTTCACAAACGTACCATTACTTGCACCAGTAATTACCGTAGCGTAGGATCCTGTACTTCCATCTAAGTTTGAATTGGCCGTATTAATTGTGGCCATCCCTAAATTGGAGGTGTGCAGTTCTTGAGCATAATTTGCCATATTTTTTTGATTTTTATTTTGCTTACTCTTTTAGCTTTTCGGCCTCCGCTTAGAAAGCTTATTTTTCCGGAAATAGTTTCTGCAGCTAAGGTAGGTTGCCCATTTCTATGCTACAATTGGGGAAACCCCACTATTTTTGGAATTAACATTCCATTTAATTGGGGAAACCCCCAAATTTTATAGAAATCCTATTTTAATCATCTTTAATTCTTAAATTAGTATAGGATGAGAGAAGTGATAAATGTGGCAATAGTTGAGGATCAGAAATCCTTTATAACTGGACTCACTTCAGTGTTGAAGGATTACAAGATTAATATTAATGAATCGGCGCTTAATGGTAAAGAATTTTTTCAAAAGTTAGAGGAGAATAGAATAGCTTCAGAAATAATATTACTTGATATAGAAATGCCTGAAATGGATGGAAGTGTGGTTTTAGATGTAATTAAGAGAAAATATCCCCATTTAAAGGTAATCATTATAACGCATTACGATGATGAGGAATTAATACGAGATTTTTTTAACCGAGGCGTAAACGCATATGTTCCGAAAGGAACTGACGTAGAAGTAATGGTAGAGGCAATATGTGAAGTTAAAAAAGGGGGAACATATAGTGATAATTTGAATATCCTATTCAAAAGAACTCAAGAAAGGAACAAGAAGAACGTGCTCAAAATGTTATTCTCGAATAGAGAAAGAGAAATAATTGTACGACTATGTAAGGGAAAATCTGTTGCAGAAATCGCAAAAGAATTACATGTTATTGAGAAAACTATCGAATCGCATCTTACAGATATATATAAAAAGAGTAGAACAAAAAACCGAGCAGAGTTTTTGATTTATGCCATTAAAGATGGACTGAATTATCTTGGTGGTGGATAGTTTTAACCGTTAGGGATTGTAGTGGAAATCCTTTTTTGCTGCCTCTTTGCAAAAAAGATTGGAACGAAAAGCCCGACCCGAAGGGGAACGGCCAAACTAAATTACAGATTTCCACCGCTGTTCATTTTTTTGCTTGTTTTTTTTATATTTCTTATGAATGAAATTGCACTTACTAGTTTTGGAAGATTATTTATTGGAGGGTATTTGTTAGCTTTTAAGTACTCATAATTATCAATAATAGTTTTTATTCCCTGCTGAGATGGCTTTAAGAAAGGGGTGTAATCGTCGGGCAAAAATTCTCTAAAACTCTCAACCTTTTGATTAAGAATTTTAGCTTTGGACTCCGCCAATGACTCCGATAAAGCCAATACTTTTAAATAATCAACCCACTTATTTCTTACATCTGTTTCATTCGCAATAGATAGAACAGAGCAACCCTCGTGAGTTAGGCCTATTACCCAACTTAAATAATTGATGCTATTAAAAAGTCTTAAGTAATTCGCAAATGAAAACTCAACATTGTCTTCTAAAGCGTGAAATATTAAATGACGATTGAACTTATCCGATGGATCAGATTCAGTGGTGTTCTGATAGAGATTATTCGCTAAGTAATTTTTTAATTGTTTCATCCAAATATCAAAATACTCACTGTGTTTCTTTAAAATAGCTTTTTCCTGGTTTACGTCAAGGTATCTTCCTGATACAATTAAATACTGATATTCTTGTTTCAAATACTGTTCCTGTAATCGCAAATAGTCTTTTTTAAAGTGTTCAATAGCTGGTATCAGCTCTTTAAATCTGGTGACTTTCTTTTTTGTATCTCCTTCTTTTGAAACGAGATATTTTCTTAATGTGCCTTCGAACACTGGAATTAATATTGAAATAGCGCCTTTAAAATCTCTTTGAAGACAAAGCAGAATTGATTCCTCAATATAATGAGCATAATCCTTAAGAAATGGACGGTTTCTATGAAAGCCATCAACCAAATGAATTGTAGCTTTTAAATGAAGAAATTTATGGGCGAAAAATGCAAAAATTTCCTTTTCGGGATTCTCAGTTTCGACAAGCTTTCGCATATAACCAATATCCATGCCTTGACTATAGGGATGAAGGAAAACCCAGTTATAGGATTGCAGTATTGAGTTTACTTTATCAAGTTCTTTTACTCGATCAATTTCTCGTTCAACCCGATTCATCTGCTCGGTAAAAATATCTTTATTCATTTAATAGAAACTTTGATTTAAATTAATTTTATTCATTAAGTATTCCGAACTCTTAAAGACTAGTGAGTATTATATGGCAATTTATCTATCTGGTCAAGCAACATTTTTACGATAAGCAACACGACCTTTTTTAATGTATTATTACGAGAAGCGGAAATAGATTGTTGAGAGAAGTGTCGCAAGAGTCATAAGCGCGGCAAGGCCGTTACTTCCCATAATGAAACGATCGCGCGAGAAGAATCCATGAAGGGAGAAGCCGGCCTGGACAAAGCATAAAATAGAAAAGAATCCGATAGACAATCCGGCGGTTTCTTGAGTTTGCCAAATTGACCATAATTGAGGGGCGATCATTAATGGATTGAGCACGCTTACGAGCCAAATGATAAGTGACCA
>CAYYUS010000068.1:0-8736 GCA_964474925.1 uncultured Akkermansia sp.
TTATATTGATACACCACAAGAAAATAAAGAAGGCTACGAAAAAAATAATTTATTGAATAACGTTTGAAATTTAAAAGGAAAATTATTGATGATCCACGGCGCGCAAGATCCTGTTGTAGTTTGGCAACATAGTATGATGTACGTAAAAAAATGCGTGGATAAAGGTGTTCAAATAGATTATTTCGTTTATCCAGGTCATGAACACAATGTGTTGGGCAAAGATCGCGCGCATTTAATGGAAAAGATCTGTAACTATTTTATTGATAATTTATAATGCGTATTTGGTCGTGCATCCTGTGTCTTGTTGTCGTGCATCATTTTCATGCGCAAGTAAATTTTACCAATGAAAAAAGCGGTAAGAACACTAAACCAGATGAATTAAATCTTTTTAAATTTTTAAACGTTCGCGACTTTGCCATGAACAAATGGGGAACTGAAGTTTATTTTAGCGTTCAAAGCGCGGGCTCCGAAATTTCGGCCATTGTTTGGAGTAAAAAGAAAAAGAACAAATGGAGTGCGCCTGAGGTGATAAGTTTCTCAGGCAAATTCAATGATCTGGAACCATTTTTATCGCTTGATAATACCCGTTTGTATTTTGTTTCTAATAGGCCGCTAAATAAAACCGGAACTCAAACCAAAGATTTTGATATTTGGTATTGTGAACGCAATCCTGCCGGAAATTGGGGAGAGCCAAAAAATTTAGGAGTGCCTGTAAATTCTAGTGAAAATGAATTTTATCCGAGCCTTGCAAAAAACGGTAATTTATATTTTACGAATGATGGAAAACGGTCTAAAGGAAAAGACGATATTTTTGTTTGCGCTTTTAAAGACGGAAAATACTGCTCGCCCGTGTTCCGATTCTATAAATACAGTTGGTTACGAATTCAACGCCTTTGTTGGGCCAGATGAAGATTATATAATTTTTACCGGTTACAACAAGCCTGATGGTTTAGGAAGCGGAGATCTTTACATTTCATACCACAAAAAAGATGGAAGTTGGACGCAAGCAAAACATATGGGAGAAACGTTTAACTCAAAGCAAATGGATTATTGTCCTTTTGTAGATGAAAGCACCAAAACACTTTACTTTACAAGCAAACGAAATAATACAAATGCTGAATTTGAAAAGAATTTAACCACGGAAGAATTAGTGGATGCCATAAATGTTTACGCCAACGGACAAAGCAGATTGTATAAAGTTAATTTGGGAGATTGGTTGAGGAAATGATCACCAATTCTCCATACACGTCAATTGCTTACGCTGATCTTTGTTTCTAAGGGTGTAAGAAAATCCTAATTCAGAAGAAAACGGCCTAAGTTGATCTTTGTATGTAACACTTAAGTTAACGTTATAATAGCTGGCCCTATAGCCTATGTTTCCTATGTAGCCTTTTCGAGATTCGCAACCTAAACCAACAATGGCATGCTTAAATAATAAAACTTTGGCCATTATCTGGGCATACTCAGCATAGCCTTGTTTTGCGCACATGGCAGAAAAATTAAATAATAGATCTCGTTTTGTAATAATATTATATGATGCGTGAGCATTAAAACGAAATGGCAACTTGCTTACACCCCAAAGTCCCATGTCGGGTTGTGTGAAGTGAAATAAAGAAACTCCAATAAATAATTTTTTGTATTGAACTAAAACACCTGTGCTAAAATCCAAATTTGATCTTCTAGGTGCTGGATCATAATCCCAAGAAGGAACAAACGCGTTCCTATCAAATTGATACCTCATATCTTCGAATGTAAGTTTACTTCTATTAAGATGTCTTACAAAACCCCCCAATTGCACGGAAGGGATTATCTTTATCTGTTTTTCCTTCAAATAGAAATATTGAGCATACGTAATATTAAAAACATCATTTTTGAGAAGGCCACTATTAACATCATCATGAAGATAATTTACTGCAACTCCTGCATTTATTCTTTTGAAGAACATATCAAAGCTGTTTCCAATAGACATATAATATTGTTCATCTACCTGACCAAACTGTCCCGTTCTTAAATTTGTTTGATTTCTAACAAATCCGTTTGATCCTGCAAAAGATGGATTAAGGTTTACTAAAGACTGCTGCGGATTAAGAAAATAAATATCCTGTGCGTTTACTGCGCTGCTAATAACAATAGAAAGTAGGACGATAATATTTCTCACATAACTAAATTACAAAAGAAAAATCACAAAAACAACTACCCTATCTTCACCGAGGTCATAGATAGTGATCCGGCCAAAAGTTTGTCGTTAAATAGCTCCAGCTTATCCTTTTCACTCTTTAATCCAAGTGTATAGATGAGCGGTAAATAATGGTCGGGGGTTGGTACCGCTTTTTGTAAGGGCTTTCCTAATTTTTCGTAATGAATGAGTTGATCAAAATCACCCTTCAATAATAATGCATTTGTTTTTTCTCTTGCTTCAATGGCCCAATCGTAGCCAAAGTTTTCGTTGATGCGATCAAAAGCCGCGTCGTATAAATTATGAATAATATTTCCGCTACCAACAATTAAAATTCCTTTATCGCGCAAGCTTTGTAATTCTTTTGCCAATTCAAAATGCCATTGCGCATCTTTTGTATAATCAATACTTAATTGAATTACCGGAACGTCGGCATTTGGATATAAATGTTTGAGTACAGACCAAGCGCCATGATCCAAGCCCCAAGTTTCGTCCAAACCAACATTAGCTTTTTTAATCAGTTCTTTTGTTTGCTTTGCCAATTCCGGAGCGCCGGGCGCGGGATATTGCACTTTATACAAAGCTTCAGGAAATCCCCCAAAATCGTGAATTGTTTTTGGTTTAGGCATTGTAGTTACCATCGTTCCTTTGGTGTACCAGTGCGCCGATACACATACAATTGCTTTTACTTTTGGTAAGGTCTTAGCTACCGTTCTAAATCCACTTACATATTCATTTTCTTCAATAGCGTTCATAGGGCTTCCGTGTCCTAAGAACAACACAGGCATTTTTTCAGTTGCAGGTAATTGCTGCGAAAATTCGTTGAGATCTGATAATTTCATGTTCATGCCTGCAAAAGGAATTAGTGAAAATAATTTTATGAATTGTTTACGATCCATGCCAGATACGGTTTCTAAAGATACGCACTATCAAATTGAAAAAATACTTAATTATCCTTAAAACCTTACCAACGGGGCTTGTGATTTACGCGAATTGTTGTACATTTATTTTCTATTTTAAATTAATGTCGTTAAATCGTTACTTATTACCACTCAATTTATTAGGCGAGCTTATCATCATCACCTTGTGGGTTTTACTTAGCGGTGTGGTTCCTACGCTTCTCGACATTTTCTTCTTTCTCACCTTTTGTTGGATGGTTAGTACTTTACTTACCAAAAACTATTATATCAATCGTTTGCCGGGGTTATTGATCAACGCGCTTAATCTTAGTAAGCATTTCTTATTGTACTTTTTATTTCTGTTCGTTTATCTTCAATTGGTTCATAAAACACAAATATCGCATAGGCAGATCATCACCTTTGCACTTTGGCTTTATGTATTTCTTTTGGTGTGGCGCGTTATTGTATTTATTCTTATAAAACGTACACTGAAGGCGAGTAAAAATCGCCAGCCGGTTATTATTGCGGGTGTTAGTGTTGCAAGTATTCACTTTAAAGAATTTGTGGAAGCGCATCCTGAATATGGTATTCATATTTTAGGTTTTTTTACCGACAAAACAAATGAAAAAGTAAATGTGCTTGGGCCTTTAAGCGATGTTATTCCCTATTGTCAAAACAATAAGATCAGCGAGATCATTTGCTCGGCCGATAAATTGAATAAAGATGATATCAATAATATTTTAGAATACTGCGAGAACAATTTTATTTCATTAAAAGTTATTCCCGATTCGGCAGGTTTCTTAGGAAGAAATCTCGTTACCACCTTTATTGAACACATGCCTTTGCTGGCGCTTCGAAAAAATCCGTTTGATGAAGCCACCAATCAATTCTTAAAACGCGGGTTTGATATTTTATTTTCTCTTACGGTAATTGTGTTTGTGCTGTCATGGCTCATGCCTATCATTGCTATCTTAATAAAATTAAGTTCAAAAGGGCCGGTGTTTTTTATTCAAGAGCGATCAGGAATTAGAAATAAATCGTTTAGATGCTTTAAGTTTAGAAGTATGCGTGCCGAAAAAAATGCGGAGTTCAAACAAGCAACAAAGAACGATTCGCGTGTGACAAAAATTGGCGCGTTTATTCGCAAAACCAGTTTAGATGAATTGCCTCAATTTTTTAATGTGTTGATAGGGAATATGTCTATTGTTGGTCCACGTCCACACCCACTTAAACTTACCGAAGAATACTCGCAAAAAGTAGACAAGTACATGGTAAGGCATTTGGTAAAACCAGGTATCACCGGCCTTTCGCAGGTAATGGGCTATAGGGGCGAAACACAGCATGATCTGTATTTGATGAAAATGCGTGTTCGAATGGACCGTTTTTACATTGATAATTGGAGTTTTTACCTTGACTTAAAGGTGGTTTGGGCTACTGTATTTATGATGTTCAAAAAAGACGACAAAGCTTATTAAAAGCCCTGTGTGAATTACTCCCTATTAATTTGTTGCATAGCCGTGTATTATCACTAAATTTGAATTTAAATTAAACGCAAATGGAAAGTCCAAAGGGTGATATAGATCTTTTATATATTTTATCAAGTATTAAAAATGGGGTTTCGGATCTGATCAATTGGACCATTAGCACCACCATTAGGAAATTTTTGGTGATCTTTATGTTTGTTGCAGGAGGTTTAGGCCTTGGTTTTTTAGTGTTCTCTTTCAATAAGCCTGTTTACATCTCTGATCTTACAATTGCGCACACGCGTTTTGATAACGACCAATGTTTTGAATTGGTAAATAATCTTACCAAACTTAATGGCATGCCCGATCAAACATCAAAGGTGCTTAATATCAGTTCTAAGATGGCGAATGAAATAAAAGGCATTTTTTATCAGCCTATAAATCCTCGCACCACTAAACTGTACAATGATTCAGCCGTAGTGATGATCCCTTTCAAGATCTCTGTAGAAGTATATGCTGCGGATGTTTTTGATACGCTTCAACAAAAACTAATGAATTATTTAGAGTCGAATGATTATGGCGTGAAACGTAAGATGCTTAAAAAAGCATATTTAGAACAATACGAACAAGAGATCAAAAATGAGATCCTGGCTATTGACACATTAAAGAACATTGTTAACCAAAGTATAAAACATAAAAATCAAGGTAATGGTGTACTAATTGATGAGCCTATTGATCCGGTAAAAATATCTCAACGTTCGGTTGAGCTGATCAACGCAGAACTGAAAATAAAAGAACTACAACAATTAAATAATAGTTTTGAATTGATGGTTGGTTTTAACGGCGGTGTAAGAAAAACAGCTAACCTTATGTTAAGCATGTTCTACGGTTTTTTAGCCGGCTACCTGTTAGGTTTGATCTGGATATACAGAAGAGAGAAGAAAACTAATTAATTCTCGTTCTTCTCTTTGCTATAATTATTTGCTAGCAAAAATACACTAAAAAAAGAAAAGAATACAATTCCATTTTGGCGCTCGAGCATAGATTCGGTAATACACGACGCAGCAAAAATAAGAATGCCCATCAAACAAATGCTATTCTTGCTCCTAAAAGCATTTCTTATGACAACAACCATAACCGATAAAAATCCAAGCAGTCCAATTATTCCCAGTCCAATAAGCGTTTCAAAATATTGATTATGCGCATTGAATCTTGTTTTCTCGAAATAGGTGAGTGATATATACTCTTTTTCTATATAAATTTTTTGAAGATCATCTTGAACATCGCCGGTTCCGGTTCCAATTACTATATTTGCTTCACTAGCTTGGAGTGCCGACTTCCAGATCAAATACCGCATTTGCTTTTCTCCCCACTTTTTACTTAATGCATATTCGTTATTGTAATTTACAGCTTCTTTAAATCGCTCACGCGTTCCAGGGAATAATAATGCAGCTCCCAAAGCAATACCCATTATAATAGCCGAAAGTAAAATGGCCTTTAGAGGATGCTTATTCAAATTAAATTTAAAAATAAAATAAATGATCATCTCTAACATTAAGATCACTATTTGCGTTCTTGCAGAAAGCATAAAAATAACAACACTCATTGCTAAAATAGAAAGAACATATAGGATCTTTTGATTTGATCTAAGTGTGGTTTTTTCCTTATAAAACAAAAACAACAAAATGGCAATTGCAAAACATAGGTACATGGCTAAATAAGCCGCATGCATTCCAACATTTATGCTTAGAGAATGGTAGTAGAAAAAGGTGATGTCCTTTGTTTGCGCAAATTTTGATGTGGCTATGGCTAAACACAGCGCGCACACAAAAACACAACTTGCAACAAAACTCAACAATACAATTCTTGTTTCCTTAGAATTTAATCGTGGGCCAAAAAGAAAAAGCGCTGGCAACAAAATAAGGCTCAATTTTTTTTCCAGTACAAACCAGGCCTCTTTTTGGTTTTGCGAATACATAACACCAACAACATGTAACATATAAAACGCCATCAAAATAATAACAACAGTTGCAGAGCCTAGAGATGGTTTTTGTTTTGAAACAAGTGCATGTATGATGGTTACAATAGATAAAAGTCCAATAAAGATCCCGTTCACATTCACGTTCTCGATATTAAATGTCATAGTGCCTACCACTCCCATTAATAGCCAGAGATAAATAGTGCGTAGTGAATATGTGAAGTTTGAACTCAAAAAACTAATTTTTTCTTTTCAATTTCTCTTTTGTGATAAGATATAAAAAATGTGTGTTGGTTACCAAATATCTTTTAAATAACCTTCCGGGTTCTTGCATCAATCTATACAACCATTCTAAGCTCAGTTTACGCATCCATTCGGGCGCACGCTTAGCGGTTCCTGCATAAATTGGAAATGCTCCTCCAACTCCCAACAAAATGGCGTTGATACTTTGCGTATGTTTTGCCATCCATTTTTCTTGCTTCGGACATCCTAACGCTACAAATACCATGTGCGCTCCTGAATTTTGTATCTGCAAAATATATTCTTCTTCATCTATGGATCTGCTAAACGGTGGCGCTAAGGCTCCGGCAATTTGAAGAGAAGGAATTTCTTTATTAGCTCTTGAAACAATTTTTTCTAGAAGATCGGGAGTTGTTCCATAAAAGAAAACGCTCAATTTGTTTTCGGCCGCATGCTTTAATACATCCGGAAAAATATCCATACCTGCAATGCGATCTTGTTTTATGTTATAAAAAGAATCAAGTGCATTTACAATTGGCATTCCATCGGCAAGCACAAAGGCTGCGTTGTTAACCTGATCTGCAAAAGCTTTATCCTTATGTGCTTCCATAAGCATATGCACATTAGCAAAACAAGCATAAGCATTTGTTCTTTTTTTGCCAAGATCAATGAACGAATCAAGCGCTTGCTTGTAACTCAAAACGCTAATATTCAAACTTAATATGTTCTTCCTTTCGGTCAATTGATCTTTACAAGATCGGGGTGATATTTTTTAAGCCACTCTACGGTTTCTTCAATTCCCTTTTCTAACGTATAAGGAGCCCCAAATGCTTTTAATGTCTTTTCCATTGGTGCTGAATTACTATTGGTCATACTTTTATAACGTGATGATGTTAATGGAAAACGGATCTTTACTAAAGAAAGCGCATCGCCTACGATCGCTAAAAGCTTTACAAAAGATCGCGGCAATACCCTAACACTTTTACCAATTTGTTTTTTTGAAAATCCATTTACCCAATGATAAATATCTATAGGTTCATCGCCAACGTAAAACACTTGCTTATCTACTTTTTCCTTTGAACTTTCTAAAATAGAAATGGTTTGATGCACCACATTCCCAACATAACCATACGAACGAACAACGGGTTGCTTGCCCGGATGAAAATACAAGCCTTTGCTAAGCACTTTCCAAAATTCAAATGGGTAACGAATATGCCATGGACCCCATATGTTAGTAGGACGAATGATGGTCCACGTACATTTTAGATCTGCCTTACGGATCATCTGCTCCATTATTACTTTGCTTTCTCCATAAACGGTGTGCGGCGCAAAATCTTCATCGTGCTTTGGAACACCATGATATTGATTTACAAATTGTGTAGAGGTCATAATGATCCTTTGCACACTTTTAGTTGCTTGAATAACGTCTAAAATAATTTTCGAACCTTCTGTGTTGATCTTATAATCTTCTAGTGTTCGGTGCGGATCGGTATCGGTTCGTGCCGCCATGTGAATAACCGCTTCAGGTTGAAATGAATCAAAGGCGGCCTTAACTTGAGAAGCATCCATAAGATCGCATTGATTCCAATACTTTAAATGCGTTTCCATATGCGGTTTGGCATTATCCAAATTCAAAACGGTGTAATGTTCATTTTGAATGAGTTTCTCCATCAAATTAGTTCCAATGAAACCCGAACCGCCTGTAACCAGTATTTTCATATCTTATTAAAGTTCAAAGATAAAAAAATCCCGAGAACTCTCTCGGGTTAAAGCAACAAATGAATGAATTAAGGAAAAGCTAAGAGAGATTACTGAGCTTCGGCTGAAGCGCTAGGGTTGTGCTTCAAAAAAGAATAGAAATAATACAGCAACAACAGGCCCGGAAAAATAGCCTGCGTTACTTCCAAGTAATTTTCAAAAAAAGAGATGAAAAAATAAAACACCACCAAGGTGCCACACGCTATGCCATAAAAAGACCTC
>CAYYUS010000069.1:0-8714 GCA_964474925.1 uncultured Akkermansia sp.
TCGGTAGCGATAAGACTCACGCCGGCCATTGCCCGTAGAGATGGCTCCGTCGCGCATGGCCATTCGACGATCGTAGAGATAATTTTTCAAAATACCCTTATCGATGAGGAGAGTGCGTTCGGAAGGTGTTCCTTCATCGTCAAAAACAAAAGAACCTCTTTTCTGAGGAATCGTCGCATCATCAACTACTGAGATAAAATCCTGAGCAATTTTTTGTCCGATCTTTTTATGCCGAAGGTAAAACGGCTCGACCGCTTTATATAAACGCCATTTCCGCCTCAATCATTGTCGCGCTCGGGTTTATTCTTTATCGCGCTTTCAACACCCTTCCGATGTTCCGGTATTTTTTGGAGCCAAAACAATGCTTAAAAAGAATAAACCGATAGCTAAACCCCAGGTTAATTTTTCGATAACCTCAGTTCCTCGTTTAACGCCCATAATTTGGTTAGCAGCACCAAACTGACTTTGGATACCTCCACCTTTTGAATTTTGTATCAATACCACTAGAATAAGCAGTACACAAACTATTACTATTAAAATTGACCAGATCATGATTTTTTGTTTTTATTTATCTTTCCTTAATTCTTCAATAAGGGATGCAAAGTAAGGTAATTATTTAGACATTTCAAACCTTACGAATTGTTAATTAATCAATGGAAGATAACCAGACTAATGAAAAACAGGCCGATAGCCATAACCCAAGTGAATTTTTCAATGAGCTCCGTTCCTTTTTTAACTCCAATAATCTGATACACTTCAGAGAATTTACTTTGAATTCCTCCACCCTTAGAGTTTTGTATAAATATTGCTCCTATTAGCAATACGCAAATCGCTCCGATCAAAATTGATATTATCATGGTTTATTTTTTAATTATCTTTCCTTAAATCCTCAATAAGCTTTTCAAAATAAGCACTCTTATTCGGGTGTTTCATACTTAAGATCTGATAAGCTCGTATGGCTTTGTTCTTATTGCCTTGCAGAGCATAAATTTTTGCTAAAGTCTCGGTTACAAGCTCCTCATTTTCAAGTAAACTCTCCTTAGCTTTTTGGTCGGCCACAAAGAATTTAGTGTCTTTATTTAACTTTATTGAGGTAGGATTTGTATCAATTATTTTATCAATTAACTGCTTTTGTTTCGCCTTTTTTTGTTGATCCTGAACAGTTACTTTCTTGTTTTCCTGCTTCTCCTCGCCAACTTCAGTTTCCTCAACATCACCCTCATTTTTTTGCTTGATATATTTTATCCATTGCGCAAAATTAGCCCCTACAGGCATTGGAATATCCTTTTTATGAGCCGTATTCGTGTGTAGGATCTCTTTTTCTACAAATGCTTCTACAAGATCTTTTTGAATTTCTCTTTCAACCTGTTCGTTGATATCGATCTTCTTTGTATCAATTTTTTTCTCTTCAACAACTGCAACCTCCTTTACCTTTTTATCATCAGGTAATTCTAAAATAACAACATCCGATTCAACTTTTACCGGCTTTACTTCTTCTTTGATCTCAACCGGTTTGTTGGCGTACAATAATTCGTACAAATGATTTCTGCTTACCGCAACAATGGCTGTTTTTTTAATAGAACGTTGAAAAGCCGATGCATCATTTCGTTTTGAAGAGATGGCATACAACAAATGCGCTGTTTGAAAATACGGGAATTCCTGAGTGAGTTTTTCTAACTCAGGTAAATTCACATTCACTATTGTGAAGGATCTTTTAAGTATGAATATAATTTTCTTGAGTTCAGATTACCAGTTATTGAACGCTTTATTAAAAATATCTTCTGTTAGCTGCCTATTTATTTCTTGCATCAGCTCCGATTCCTTTGACGATAAACTCGCATCGCTTGGATAATCGGCAAAGCGCGAAAATGATTGATCGAAGTTCTTTGTCTCATCAAATTTATTGAAATACTTTACACTTACAACAATAGTTAAGCGATTTGAACCGGCTTTATCACTTGCTTGAATAGCTACGGGCGCTACATTGTAATCAACAATGGATCCTTCAAACGAAAGATCGCCATTTTGTTTCATCAATGCTAAATTGGTTTGTTGCGAAACAACATCGCGTAATTTTTCGGTGAAGATCTGCGATAAACTTGGCGGGGCCAAAGACGAATTATTTATAAAAAATGCTACCGAAACCGTTTTGGCTTCAGCAGGAATTGAAGCTCCACTTAACGAAATACGTGGCTTGCATGAAGATAAAACAACAAACGCTGCTATCATTAACACAGATACGGATCTCATTTTAAACGCGCTCATTTTTTATTCTACAATATTGTATTCGTTTATTTTTCGGTACAACGTTCTTTCGCTGATGCCTAATTCTTTTGCAGCATACTTTCGTTTTCCTTTGTGCTTACGCAATGCTTTCTTGATCATGTCTTTTTCCTTATCCATCAACGAAAGAGTTTCTTCCACCTCAATGGTTTGAGCCGTATTTGCATTTTGAACTACAGGCTTGTGAATAGTAATGGTTCCATTTGATCCATTATGTTCTTCGTTATGAAAGATCATATCTTCCTTTGGAATAACATTAACTGAACCACCGGAGTTAACAATAATATCGTGTACAACCGTTTTAAGATCATTCACTTCCTTTTTTAGATCAACAATGATCTTATAAAAAAGATCGCGCTCTTTAAAATCGCCATTTAAAGCAGAACCTCCGGAAGTGCCGTCGGTTTTAACAAGAACAGGAAGGTTGCTTGAACTGTATTGAGGTAAATATTTCAATAACGTTTCTGCATTTATTTCACGATTCTTTTCAATGATGCAAATTTGCTCAGTGATATTCTTCAGCTGCCTGATATTTCCCGGCCAAAAATAATTGGTCAATACTTGCTCAGCATCACCCGTTAATTTCACTACAGGCATACGGTATTTTGTAGAACAGTCGTTCGAGAATTTTCTGAATAATAAATGAATATCCTCTTTACGTTCACGTAAGGGTGGTAAAAAAATTGGTAATGTATTTAAACGGTAATAAAGATCTACACGAAATTTTTCGCGCTCAATAGCTTGATAAAAATTAATATTGGTGGCCGCTACAACGCGCACGTCTGTTTTTTGAACTTTACTACTTCCTACTTTAATAAATTCGCCTGTTTCTAAAACACGCAACAAACGCGCTTGTGTAGAAAGTGGCAACTCCCCTACTTCATCTAAAAATATTGTTCCACCATTGGCTACTTCAAAATAACCCTTGCGCGCTTCTAAAGCGCCTGTAAAAGCACCTTTTTCGTGCCCAAATAATTCGCTATCAATAGTTCCTTCGGGAATTGCCCCGCAGTTCACTGCAATGTAAGGACCATGTTTACGCGTACTGTACTGATGAATTATTTGCGGAAAAACTTCTTTACCGGTTCCGCTCTCACCGTTAATTAAAACGTTAAGATCAGTTGGCGCGGCCTGCAACGCAATTTCAATAGCTCTCTCTAAAAGCCCATTATGCCCAATGATCGAGAATTTATTTTTTATGTCGCTTATGTTCATCTTAAACTACCTTTCCTATAAGAGTGCTGCTTGTGCATTGATCAACAAATACATTCACATACTCTCCTTTTTTATGATCTCCCCTTGGGAAAACAACCACTGAATTCTGAGAATTTCTTCCCATCAACTGCTCTTCCGATTTTTTTGAGACCCCTTCAATTAATACTCTATGAATTTTATTTAGTCCTTGTTTTGTTCTAATACCACTGTGTAAACGTTGCAGATCCACTATTTCACTCAAACGTTTACGTTTTACATCTTCAGGAACATCATCAGCATATTTGCGCTCAGCTAAAGTTTTTGGGCGCTCACTATACATGAACATAAACGCAAAATCATACTGCACTTCTTCCATCAAACTCAAGGTTTCCTTGTGCTCTTCTTCTGTTTCTGCGCAAAAACCGGAAATAATATCAGTACTAATTCCACAATCAGGAATGATCTTTCTAATAGCAGCAATTCTTTCTTTGTACCATTCGCGTGTGTACCCACGATTCATCATCTCCAATACTTTTGAGCTTCCGCTTTGCACAGGTAAATGAATATTATTACAAATGTTCTCGTGTTTAGCCATCATATAAAGTACATCGTCCGTCATATCTTTTGGATGCGAGGTTGAAAAACGCACACGCAGATCGGGATCAACTAACGCTACCTTCTCCAATAATTGTGCAAAGTTTACGGCACTGCCTTTTTGTTCCTCCGTTAAGATCTCTTTTTTCAATCCTCCTCCGGCCCATAAATACGAATCAACGTTTTGGCCTAATAAAGTAACTTCTCTATAACCGGCAGCAAATGCTTCCTTAGCTTCTTTTACAATACTCTCTGGATCACGACTTCTTTCTCTTCCTCTTGTAAACGGTACCACACAAAAACTACACATGTTATCGCAACCGCGCGTAATGCTTATAAATGCCGAAACACCATTGCTGGTAAGTCTTACCGGAGTAAGATCAGCGTAAGTTTCTTCCTTACTTAATATAACGTTTATGGCTTTGCGACCATCTTCAGCTTCTTCAATTAAATTCGGTAGATCGCGATACGCATCAGGACCAACCACTATATCCACCAGTTTTTCTTCCTCTAAAAATTGCGTTTTTAAACGCTCGGCCATACAACCCAATACACCAACAAGCGCTTTTGGATTTTTCAACTTCACTCGTTTAAAATCATTCAAACGATTGCGTACTCTGGCTTCCGCGGCATCGCGAATAGCGCATGTATTCACAAAAATAAGGTCGGCTTCTTCAAAATCCTTAGTAGTAGTATATCCTTTATCTATTAATATAGAAGCAACAATTTCGCTGTCGGCAAAGTTCATCTGGCAACCATAGCTCTCTAAAAACAGCTTTTTGCCGTTTGAAACCGTTGGTTTTTTAACCAAAAGTGCTTCACCTTGCTTCGATTCGTCAATTATTTTGTTTTCTAGTTCCATTAAAAATTATTCGGGACCACAAATTTACTCAATTTAATGACAAAATGACAGAATTTAACTCTTTTTTGGGCTTTTTATGCCTTGATTTCAACGATTGACCTAAAATTTTGGAAATTGTCTTTTTAATTTTATTCCTTTGCGAAAATTTTTTTCACAGCACTATTAATCAAATGAGTAAAAATCTAGTCATCGTTGAGTCACCCGCAAAAGCTAAAACTATAGAGGGATTTTTAGGGAAAGATTACACGGTTAGGTCGAGTTTTGGGCACGTAAGAGACCTTGTAAAAAAGGGCTACGGAGTTGATATAGAGAACAATTTTGAACCTACCTACGAAGTACAACCAGAGAAAGAAAAGGTAATTGCCGAATTAAGAAAGTTAAGTAAAAGTGCCGATATGGTATGGCTCGCTTCCGATGAGGATCGCGAAGGAGAAGCTATTAGCTGGCATTTATTTGAATCGCTTGGTTTAGATAAGAAGAAAACAAAACGAATTGTTTTTCACGAGATCACTAAACCTGCCATTGAGCAGGCAATAAAAAACCCACGTGAAATTGATCAGAATTTAGTGAATGCTCAACAAGCACGTCGTATTTTAGATAGGCTCGTTGGTTTTGAATTATCGCCTATATTATGGCGTAAAGTTCGTCCGAGTTTATCGGCAGGACGTGTTCAATCCGTTGCAGTTCGTTTAATTGTAGAACGTGAAAGAGAAGTTCAGAATTTCAAAAGCACAAATCACTTTAAAGTTACAGCGCAATTTCAAGTAGATAAATCTATTTTAAAAGCAGACTTAGATCAGCAATTTAAAACGGAAGCCGAAGCGCAAGCATTTTTAGAGAAATGTAAAAATGCGATCTACAATATTAATAGTTTAGAAACAAAACCTGCAAAACGCACACCATCTGCACCGTTTACAACATCAACTTTACAACAAGAAGCTGCTCGTAAATTAGGATTTAGTGTTTCACAAACCATGGTAGTTGCGCAACGTTTGTACGAAGCAGGAAAAATAACCTATATGCGTACGGATAGTGTAAATTTATCGGAAACCGCATTAACACAAGCTCGCGAAGCGATCACAAAGAATTGGGGAGCTAAATATCATTTTCAACGTACATATAAAACAAAATCAAAAGGCGCGCAAGAAGCTCACGAAGCTATTCGTCCTACATATATTAACGTAAGCGAAATTGAAGGCGAACGCAATGAGCAACGTTTGTACGAACTCATTTGGAAACGCACTATTGCCAGTCAAATGGCGGATGCAGAATTAGAAAGAACAACTGCAAAAATTGGCATTAATACAACAACAGAACAATTTACTGCTAAAGGTGAAGTGTTGAAATTTGACGGTTTCTTGAAAGTATATATTGAAAGTTCGGATGATGAAGATGAAGAAGAAAATTCATCGATGTTGCCTCCGATCAAACAAGGAGATAAACTAAATCTTTCTGAGATCATAGCGATGGAGCGTTTTACACATCATCCACCGCGTTATACAGAAGCAAGTTTAGTAAAAAAATTAGAAGAACTGGGAATTGGAAGACCGAGTACTTACGCACCAACCATTAGCACAGTTCAAAAGCGTAATTATGTTGAGAAAGCCGATCTTCAAGGGCAATTACGTAGTTATACGGTATTGAATTTTAAAGCCAATACCATTAAAAAAGAAACAAAAACAGAAACTACAGGTGCAGATAAAAGTAAATTATTACCAACCGATATTGGAATGGTAGTGAACGATTTTTTATTGCAACATTTCCCTGAGATCTTAGATTTTCATTTTACAGCCAAGGTTGAAGAAGAGTTTGACGAAATTGCTGAAGGAAAAATAAGCTGGCAAAAAATGTTGAAGGATTTTTACAAACCTTTTCATAAAACGGTTGAAAGTACAATTGATAGTAGCGAACGCGCAAGTGGCGAAAGAGAATTAGGAAAAGATCCTGTGAGTGGTAAAAAACTAATTGTACGTATTGGACGTTTTGGTCCACTGGCACAAATTGGGGAAACCAACGAAGCTACAGGGGAAAAAGCAAAATTTGCAGCGCTTCGTAAAGATCAACGCATGGAGACCATCACATTAGATGATGCTTTATTATTATTTAAAATGCCGCGCATTGTTGGTGAGTATGAAGGGAAGGAAATGAAAGTTGGTATTGGAAGATTTGGTCCTTACGTTGTGCACGATAATGCATTTACTTCTTTAGGAAAAGACAATGATCCGTACACTGTTGAAGCAGATAAATTAATTGAATTAATTACTGCAAAACGTGAAAAGGATGCTGCGAAAATAATTCGCACATATCCAGAAAATGCAGCCTTAAAAGTATTACACGGTCGCTGGGGACCATGTATTGTTTTAGGAAAAGAATTCTTTAAAATTCCAAAAGATAAAGAACCTGCTAAATTAACTTTTGATGATATTGTAACAATAATTGGTGGGCAAGAAGCTTACGAAGAAGCAGTGATCAATGCTTCGAAAAAGTTTGGAAGTAAACCAACTAAAAAAGGAAAAGGTAAAAAAGCTAAGGCAGAAACTAAACCAATTGTTGCAGCAAAAACCGTAAAAAAGGCGGTAGCAAAAAAGGCTCCTGTAAAGGCAGCGGCAAAAAAAATGGTTGCTAAAAAACCTGTTAAAGCAGCTAAAAAAGCGCCTGTTAAAAAGGCCGCCCCCAAAAAAGCAGTTAAGAAAAAGAAAAGATAATTTGAATTTCTCTAGAAAACCGCAAGTGAAAACTTAGCGGTTTTTCTTTTTACAAGAATTAACAGCATTTACTTTTATCAATAGAACTAGTTTGTTATTTTTAACCTAATGAAAAAGATCAGTTCCATTTTACTTGCACTTTTTTCAACTGCAGGTTTTGCTCAAAACACATTTGTTATTAGCGATGTTCATGTTATTCCAATTAGTACCAATACCGTTTTGGAACATCAAGATGTTTACATTAAAGATGGGATCATAGAAAAAATTGAAGCTCACAAAACTACTGTAACACCTGGGTATAAACTCATAAAAGGTTCAGAAAAATATATGATGCCCGGTCTTGCCGATATGCATGTGCATTTACCGGATGGCAGCGAACCTCTAACCAAACAACAAGCTTACGATTACTATTTACAAACCGGTGTTACAGTTTTACGCAGTATGCGTGGTGAAAAATTTCATCCTGCACATCGCGATAGTATTGCAAAAGGATGGATAAAGGCTCCCAAATTGTACATTTCAAATCCCTTGCCTGAGATAGATAGTTTGCTTAACAAAAAACGATTGAAAGCTTTTGTTGCAGAAATAAAAAACAACAAATACGATTTTGTAAAATATTTAAATGGTTTGAATGAGAAAACAATGGCGGAAGTTTCCAAAGTTTTAAAAAGCAATAAAATTGTAATTGCCGGGCATGTATACAAGGATGTTAGAACAAGTATGAAACTTGGATTTAGATCCATTGAACACCTCTCGCCCATTATGGATGCTTTCAATGCCGACACTGCTAATTTTGATAAATTACTTATTGAAATGAAAGCGAATAACGTTTCATTTTGTCCAACGGAATCATTTAGTCAGATCGTAGGTTTTCAATACTCGATAGATCAGAACATGAACAGAAATGGGATGAACATCATTGATACAGCCTTAGCCAATACCTGGAAGAGGAATTATATTGGTTATATGGGGCAATTTAAAAAATCAGCTGTGCCTATTTATTTAAAACAAACCAAACGAGCCAAAATGGAAATTGATGCCTTTCATCCTATACTTCGACGCA
Organism: uncultured Akkermansia sp.; assembly: GCA_964474925.1. Classification (GTDB taxonomy): domain Bacteria; phylum Bacteroidota; class Bacteroidia; order B-17B0; family Aurantibacillaceae; genus Aurantibacillus. Next base: position 8,702 of record CAYYUS010000069.1, read on the forward strand.
TGGTAAAAGCGAA